>DATASP010000247.1:0-3635 GCA_036269155.1 Candidatus Udaeobacter sp. | reverse complement strand
GACTCTTTGAATAGCGATTTAGAATTCGCGGGATCCAATTCTGTTGTAGTTGCAATGAGTACTGCATTTCTGATTGAGACGGCTGCAACAGGCTCTTTCGAATCGCTTCTCGCTGAGCTTCGTTTAATCGCGGCGGGAAAGTCATCTGACCAGTCGTCGGGTCATAGGAAGTGCCTAACATGTCATAGTCCCGTCCTTTATAAACCGCGCGGGCATGAACCATTGCCGGCTCTTTTTTTATCCGTTCTACTCGCTCAATCGGGTGTTCAAGAAGATCTGCAACATCGCTCTGGTATGCCGACCCGCGCAGGATGCACGCCGTGAAGGCTTTGAATCGGCCAGACCATTGCTGAAACGCAGACGCAAAAGTGAAGCAGTCTCCGTAGCACAAGAGCGGAGCCGCCATTGAAATTCGAAGGGATTCGGCGCTGGTTGGCTCGTAGCCAACGCCATAAGGCACAACCACAGCCCAGTAGCGCCCCGCTGTGGGATCAACTTTTCTAAGCATGTAGTACCAGGTGTTAGCCGTAGAGGCTGGTTCAGCGAGAGTGATAAATTTCAACCCGGCAGCAGAACCCAGCTCATCAGCTATTTTCGTGGAAAAGCCCTCTGCCATTCTCGAATCACCCAACACCAGCACCTCTTTCAGACCAGATGCAGGTCGCTTCTCTTCGGCTCGCGTGAGCACAGCCACTCGCCCTGCGTAGGAATCGGGAGCTAAGATCGAAGTGTACAATCGTGTGTGAAAAATGGCGCCATCCAAACAAACGAAAGCGGCTATTCCCAGCAGAAGGTTTCGTCCAACGTGGAGTGGGCGCGGCGACGTCGTTGGCTCTGTGGGAAATGTTGTGCGTAGCGCTCCGGTCGAGCTGAGGTAAAGAGCGATATATACAACAACCATTAGCGCCAGGATTAGCAGCCACCGGGCGTTGCCTCGTAACAACATCGGGCGGTGAGAGGCCTCGCTCTCCGTAGTTCCAGAAACAGTCACTGCGGCAAGCAACGTCTTCCGTTGGTCATCGCCATAGAGCTCAAAAGCATAGGTACCTGGCCGAATCCACGGCGCCACGCGACTCCCTTTGGCGCCAGTAGCGAAAAGAACCGGTTTGCCCTGGCTCGCTGTTACAAAAACGAAACCCATGGATTCGTTCCCCGTATCCCAGCTAATTTCGGTGCTGCCAGTTCCGCCAGCGACTGTCACATGCCCTGGGTTTGCCGTGATTGAAGGCGCGCCCGAGCTCTTCCCTTCATCCCTGTCAACGCCAGATTGCTGCACGGCCCCTCCCAGCGTGTGCAGCGTTCCCACAAACACGGCGAGACACATTACAACAGCAGTCACCGAGCGAATCCTCCCGGTGTTCCTCGACTTTGGCGCTTGACGCTCTAAAGGCTTACACACCCTGTCCTGCAACGATGGCCCCGTGTTCACGGGTGATTCATTTCGTTCAGTTTTAAACAGTCGCAACCGGAGGAGCTCATGACGTACCGGATCATGATCGCGCATCGACCAGTTCACTGCGGGCATTCATCTGTTTAGCACGTTGTGAAAACGCCACGGCGATTAATGCTCCCAAGAATGCTCCCCCGCTATCCAACAGGACGTCGCGATCTGACGGAGTCCGCGACCCGACGAATGACTGGTGAAATTCGTCGACGCCGGCATAAACGGTACACGCTAAAAGAACCGCGCCAAACAAGATCGGAGTTTTCGTGCGCAGAGCAGTGCCGCTGCAAAGTGCACGCCATAGCACGAGAGCCAGAATCGCGTATTCGGTGACGTGCCCCAGTTTTCGGATTACGGTGTGGATCGTATTGATCGCTGCCCACGAAATGTCGGGATTCAGCCAGCGCAAAAACGGAACGATAAACCGCGACGTATGCTGCGCCGACATTAGATCAGTGGAGCCGATAAAAATCACTCCGAGCCAAATCAACAGCGGCAGCCAATATTTGAGAAAGGATTTCATTCCGAGCGTAAAGGGGGGAAATCGAGGATCAGCAGAAGCAAAGGCCGAACATCCAATATCGAACGTCGAACGTCCAGTGGGTACAAAAGAAAGCGTTCGCCCTGTTCAATTGAGCGTTGGACGTTCGACGTTCAGCGTTGGACGTTTGCTCAGTATGACTGAGCTCCATCTCACTGCTCCCCTCACCTTCGAACCCTTTTTCGTGGAACGCATGTGGGGCGGGCGGCGCCTCGAATCTGAGTTCCGCAAGAAATTGCCGTCGCAGAAACGCATCGGAGAATCATGGGAAATCGTCGATCGCCCGGAAGCGCAGAGCATCGTGGCGAATGGTCCGTTGAAAGGCAAAACGTTGCACGACTTGTGGACTCAGCATCGGAAGCGAATTTTCGGAGATGCCCCCAACGCTCCACGCTTTCCGCTACTACTGAAGCTTCTCGACGCACACGAGAGGCTTTCCCTGCAAGTGCACCCGCCTGGACAATTCGCTGGGAAACTAGGCGGCGAGCCGAAAACTGAATTTTGGTACGTCGCCGCCGCCGATCCCGAGGCGGAACTCTTAATCGGGTTTCGCAAACCCAGCTCGCGCGACCAATTCGAAAAGGCGCTGCGTGAACGAACAGCGGCTGATTACGTTCACAAAATTCCCGTCAGACCGGGTGACGCCGCATTTCTGCCGGCTGGAAGACTTCACGCGGTGAGTGCAGGCAATTTGTTGATCGAAATCCAACAGAACAGCGACACGACTTATCGGGTGTTCGACTGGAATCGTGTAGATGACAAAGGGAAGCAGCGGCAATTGCATATCGAGCAAGCGCTACAATGCATCGACTTCGAAGACGTTCAGCCGAAGCTGATTGAATCGGAAGGCGAATTACTGATCAGCCACAGTTTGTTTGAGATCCGAAAATGGACACTTGATGGACGCCGCGAGGTGGCGCCGATCGGCCAATTCGCAATCATTTGTTGTCTCACGGGAACTCTCAACTGTGCGAGTGTCGACCTTGCGCCAGGAGAGATCTTTCTGGTGCCGGCCTATTTGCAGAACCGGCAACTACAATCGCTCGCATCGCAAACAAGCCTGTTGCGGGTGACGATTCCGCAATTGTAGCGGCCCTCCGTCAGCAAGGAAGGTCAATGGCGGTCATAGACACGCCGCTACAGTCTCATACTTGAATCCAAACGCGCCGGACCGCTTCACGATTTTTCACCGGAATCACATTCGTTTTTTGTGGCGTGTCCTCGTTTTGAGCGGTTGAAGCGATGAAAGTGCCCGCCCCGCAAAGCGCGAAGCAGAGCAAAACGATCGTGATCTTCGTCAGCAGGTTCACAGATTGATTCCAACCCCGAAAGCTTTCGGGCTGTCTTTCAGCCGGAAGCTTGTCCCAAACGCCGCAAGTAAGCAAAGCTATAAATTCCGGTGCTGTGTCCATCCGCCCAGCGAGGTTGCAACGCATAACCACCTACGAGATCGAAGCTGGCCAGCTGAAAACTTTTGTCCGTGTACGTCACATGGGGGCGTGACACATCGCCCAGCACATCCGGTTCGCCACCGCACGCTGCGCAGGGGCATGCGCGCCGCAACATTTCGAGTTTCAAGAACGACTCAGTGCCATCGTTCCAGGCAATCGCCATTTCATCGCCGATTTGTTGGATGTTCGTTGGCTCAAG
>DATASP010000246.1:0-7714 GCA_036269155.1 Candidatus Udaeobacter sp. | reverse complement strand
TGTCTGGCATCGCTCCAGGAGCATCATGGAACGGAACGCTTCGAAGTCATTTTGGTGGATGACGGCTCGACGGATGCAACGGCTGAGGCCGTTGCGCAGATGAAGGGGGTCCTTTATCTACGCAATGAAGCGACCTCAGGTTTCATCGTGTCTTGCAACCGCGGTGCGGAAAAGGCGCGCGGCAAATACCTGGTTTTCTTGAATAACGACACCATTGTAAGGCCAGGCTGGTTAACTGCACTGATCGACACTTTCGCCGAGGAGCCGCGGTCGGGGATTGTCGGCTCAAAGCTTCTTTATCCAGACGGCCGATTGCAGGAGGCAGGTGGGATCATATGGTGCGATGCGTCGGGATGGAACTATGGCAAATCTGATGATCCACAAAAACCTGAATACAATTATCTGCGCGAAGTGGATTACTGCTCGGCCGCAGCGTTGATGATTCCAAAATCGCTATTTGACATCGTGGGCGGCTTCGATTCGCGCTACGCGCCAGCCTATTATGAGGATACGGACCTTGCGTTCAAGGTTCGCCAAGCCGGCTACAAGGTCTTCTATCAGCCGTTAAGCGAGGTAGTCCACTACGAAGGAGCGACCGGAGGAACCGATCTCGCTACCGGCACGAAAAAACATCAACATATTAACCGCTCGATCTTTGCCGAGGCATGGGCCGCCGAGTTAATGGTCAGACCCGCCAATGGCGATTTGGCATTACTGCGACGACCTCCAACGGGTCGAAAAAACATTCTGGTAATTGATCATTACATTCCGAGCCCGGACCGGGACTCAGGATCGCTGCGGATGTTCCAAATCCTCAAGATTCTCCGGCAACTGGGCCATTGCGTGACCTTCATTCCCGACAATCTGGCAAAGGCCATGCCCTATACCGGCGAGCTACAGAAACGCGGGATTGAAGTTGTTTACCATCCCTATGTCAAAAAACTGAGCGACTACCTCATTTCGCACGGCTCCGGCTTCGATGCAGTGGTGCTAAGCCGGTGCGACTTTGCGCGCAAACACATCGCCGATGTCCGGCTTCATGCACCACAGAGTCGCGTTATTTTTGACACCGTTGACCTTCATTTCGTCCGTGAGGACAGCGAGGCACGTTTAACCGGGGATCCTGAAGCCCGTCGGAAGGCAGAGGAGAAACAGCGGCTCGAGCATGAGTTGATCGAGCAGGCTGATGAAACCTGGGTGGTGAGCTCCCTGGAGCAACAGTTGCTCCAAAAGAAGCAGCCAAATAAATCCATTCAGGTAGTCTCAAATATCGTGGACATCCCAGGGTCAAACAGGCCATTCGCCCTGCGCAAGGACTGGCTTTTTATCGGCGGGTTCCAACACAGGCCAAACATCGACGCGGTTCTCTTCTTCGTGAGGGAAATTTATCCCTTGCTGAGTGAACATCTGCGCGATGCCAAGTTTTACATCATCGGCGACAAGCCGCCACCGGAAGTCGCTGCGTTGGCAACCGAGAGGATCGTTGTCGCAGGACTACAGCGAGACGTTCGTCCATTCTTTGATAGCGTAAAACTATCCGTTGCGCCGCTGCGATTTGGGGCGGGCGTGAAAGGCAAGATCAACCAAAGCATGGCTTTTGGTGTTCCAGTAGTTGCAACATCTATGGCTATCGAAGGCATGGAACTTAAGGATCGAGAGGACATTCTCGTTGCCGATGAGCCGGAAGCGTTTGCCCATGCGTTGGTTGAGCTTTATGAGTCGCAGGAACTTTGGAGCCGACTTTCGCAAAACGGCATCAGAAAAACACGTGAACTTTATTCTGTTGAGGCGGCGCACGAGAAACTGAAATTTCTCTTTAGTGACCAGCACCTGAATCGCTTGGACCAGTCGCCGCCAGTTGCAAAACAAGAGTTGGCTGTCACAAGTTGATCTTGGTTTGGCATTGAACAAGACGGAAGTAACCGGACAGATTACCGGAAAAATAACTGCGAGCCCGAATCCGACCTGTTTCGGGCAACGCTGCGTCATTTCATGGAACACGAACGATGCTCGCGGGGCCGAGGTGCGAGTTTCGACCGGCGCGGAAGAGAAGCTCGTGGCGCAAGGAGGAAGGTCCGGCCAGGTGGAGATTCCCTGGATTGCGAACTCGACTGTTTACGAGTTTCGACTCTATGCAGCTAGTCGGCCGGATGTACCAATTGATTCGGTCAAAGCGAGGCGCGACATCGAGTCTGCACCGACCGTGCTCCGTGAAATCACGGACGAAGTTGCCCGAGGGAATATCGATATGTCAGAGCTTTCTCGATTCATTGCGGCGGTGATGCCGCTTTGTCTTCGGAGCACAAAGTATCGAGAGTTGTTCCTGGATTGGGAAAGGCACGGGTTCCACGTGACGCCGGTGCATTTTTACGAGCCGATTCCCGACACCCAGTCTTTGCCGGAAACGCTCTGGAGCCAACCCAGCGAACTCGTGGGGATTGACATGAACGAGTCAATGCAACTCGATCTGCTGCGAAACCATTTTTCAAAATTCCGCGGCGAATATGAAACCTTTCCTGCGGAACCCCCACCTGGTCAGCTGTGGCCATTTCGCGGCACCGATGTCTTAGTTGCTTACTGTATGGTCCGCCACTTTCAGCCACGGCGTATCATTGAAGTAGGCAGCGGTTTTTCTTCTCTTGTGCTCAGCCAGGCTGCGGCCAAAAACAAGAACTCGAGTCTGATCTGCATTGATCCGTTTCCGGGCGAGCTTCTTCGCAACGGTAGTATTCCTGTCTTGCAATCGTTGATTGAGACAAAGGTTCAAGATCTCGACGTGGAATTTTTTTTCCAACTCGAGTCGGGTGACATCTTGTTCATCGACAGCTCCCATACAGTCAAAATTGGCGGCGACGTTAACTATTTGTTCCTCGAAGTGTTACCGCGTTTGAAGGCGGGAGTCATCGTGCACGTGCACGACATCTTTTTTCCCTTCGAGTATCGGCGCGACTGGATGCTGGAGGAGTTTCGTTTTTGGACTGAGCAATACCTGTTACAGGCCTTTCTGATATTCAACCCCGCGTTCGAGGTGCTAATGGCGAATAGCTATCTGAACCACTATTATCCATCAGACTTAAAAGCCGCTTTCCCCAATCTCCGCCGCTGGATCGGTGGCAGCTTCTGGATGCGACGAAGATCCGTCGCCGAATTAAGAACATCGCGATCTGAGGATGGTAGTGCGGCTCGGAAAGAACGCTGAAATGCACGAGGAGATTAATAAACCAATTTTCGTAGTAGGCTCGCCGCGATCTGGAACTAGCATTCTTGCCTGGTGCCTTGGCCACCATCCAAACATCTTTCCAGTGCCAGAATCCAACTGGATGGGAGATTTCGCCGTGAATGTCGGGATCAGTTACCAGATTGGCGCGGCGCGCGGCATCTTCTCGATCTTGAGTGCAATGGGCATCTCGCGCGACGAGTTCTTCTCCCACATCGGACGCAGCATCAACTCTTTGGTCCTCAAACATCGGAATGACCTCGACCGAAAACGCCTGATTACAGCAATCCAACGCCTGCTCAAGGACGAGGGACTTTACCTTGGCGAAGTGACTGGCGAATTGGATGCTGCTACCAGCGCGGCGATTCGGCAGTACGGAATTGCAAATGGCCTACTCTACTCCGACATGGTTGATTCGCTTCGAACTGCGGCTTCGGACTCGGAATTCAAGACGCGCTGGGTAGATCAAACGCCAGAGTATTCTTTCCATATTTGTGGTCTGCGCAAGCTGTTTCCAGAGGCTTTATTTATCCACATCGTCCGTGACGTAACGTCCGTTGTGCGGTCGATGCTTAACTTCCATCGAGTGGCGGGAATTCGCCTGGTGGCTAATGAAGAGGAAGCTTACAAGTATTGGCTCCGTATCGTCAGCGCGTGCCTGGAGGCTGAAAAGGCCTACGGGCCGCGTGTTATTCATCGGCTGCGATATTCCACTCTGGTCGAAGCTCCAGAGTCAGCTATGCGATCGCTGCTTCATTTTGTTGGCGAGCCATACAGTGCCAAATGTCTCGAGCCGCTTTCCGAGCGAATCAACAGCTCCAACGTGCCGGCCGATTTCGATCCCCGCGATCCTGCGACCGACCCCGTAATTGTGGAGCAAGCCCGCGAGCTGAGCGATCTGCTCCAGAACGCTCCGCAACTACCTGAAGCTTCAACCGACATCGCGAAAAAATTCGAAACGGAATTTAACCAACGAGTCGAATACTTTTATGATCTAAGCGGCCGTCCGCGATTCAAGTCGTAATGAGACAAATACAGCGACGATTAACAGTTAATTGCCAGGCTTCAGAAAGAGTGCGAAGTGCTCAACAGGACGCTGCTCACGGGCCAACTTGGAACTAATTGAAATGAAAAATAAGGCGAATCAGCAGCGCAAGGCTTCCCCGCTTTGCGACCTGGCTCTCGCGACGGAGCAGAGCCTTTGGAAAATCAAACTGGCCCACCGCGCCGAGTCGTTCTGGTATCCCTACTCGACTTTATCCAATGTCGCAATAGTCGAGGAGCTCTGCGTGATGGCGCAGCTTGATCTGTTGGAACTCTGCCGCGGTGCGAATGGAAAGGTCTCAGACATCGGCGCCGCCGACGGAGACCTCGCGTTCTTTTTAGAGAAACAGGGCCTATCGGTGGACGTGATCGATAATGAGTACAGTAACTTCAATGGTTTGGAGGGAGTCAGGATTCTTAGGGAGGCCATGGACTCGTCCGTCATCATCCGATCGGTCGATTTGGATTCCCAATTTTCGCTTACCGGGCAAAAATACGATGTCGTTTTCTTCCTGGGAACTCTCTATCATTTAAAGAACCCTTTTTTTCTCTTGGAAAGCCTGGCCCGAATCACGAAATACTGCTTCGTAAGCACGCGCATTGCCAAACAAACTGCCGACGGTCAACCTCTGTCGCCCTATCCGGTGGCTTATCTGGTCGGGCCCCAAGAGTGCAACAATGACGATACAAACTTCTGGATCTTCTCAGATCACGGGCTGAAGAGATTGATCGATCGCACGGGATGGAACCTCCTCTCGTATATTACGGTTGGCGATATAGCAAGGTCCACTCCAGCGGATCCAGATCGGGACGAGCGGGCCTTCTGTTTACTGAAGAAGAAGCCGGCCGTACTTAGTGCCTCCCCGGACCCAGTCCCTCCAGGAGAACAACTGGGGCAAACGACCATTTCATGGGATACCGCTGATGGACGCATTGGAACGGTTTACGTCTCAATGAATGGAGGCGAAGAGTCGCTGGTTGGGGACGGGCGGCACGGCTCTGCTGTGGCGGATTGGATCCAAACAGGTTCCAATTACGAATTTCGCCTGTACAATTCCGATCACACGGAACTACTGACGAAAATCGCCGTTACAAGAACAATGCAGTAACGGGCATTGTAAGAACTTCGAACCAGTGTCTCTTCCAAGGGCGATTCACGTTCGCGTCGGTTCTTAGGGTGCTGCGATGAAGCATTGTTTTTCGCATGAGCGAGGTCACTAGAAAGGCGGCTGAATGGTGGAGCCATCCTGAAAGCGAGGCTCCCGAAACGCAATGGGTTCGGGTCCCGGGGGTCGTGGAGAATATGAACCGACGCGCTACCGGAGACCCAGCAATCGATTGGATCAATCACTCGGCCAGCCTTCTGGTCAGCTTTGCAAAACCAATTAAAGCGCTATCAGTTGGTTGTGGCTTTGGCGCCATCGAGCGGATATTGCGCAGTCGAGACTTCTGCCAGCTTGTTCATGGCGTAGATGTTGCCGAGAATGCGATCGAAAGCGCAAGGAAAACAGCCCAAGTTGAGGAGTTGCATGGCTTAACCTACGAAGTCGCCGATTTGAACACAGCCAAGTTCCCCCCTCAGACGTATGATGTCGTTTATGCGCACGCGTCGCTGCATCACATTTTTCACCTTGAGCACATTCTCGACCAAATTAAACAAACACTGAAACCTGGCGGATTGTTTGTCGTATACGAGTACATCGGCCCTTCGCAAATGCAGTTCCCGCGGCGCGATCTCGAACTGGCCGATATTTTTCTTAAAGTTATTCCAGAGCGTTACCGCAAGCTGCAGAGGCGGGAAGGTATCAAAAAGGAGGCTTTTCGCTCCTCGCTCGATGCGATGAACAGTTCAGACCCTTCCGAAGGGATTCGTGCGAGTGAGATAGTACCGTTAGTGGCCAGCCGGTTTGAGATCAGGCATTTCCGTTACGTTGGCGGTACCTTGCTGCTTTTAGTCTTTAACGAAATTGCGGGCAATTTCAGTGAGAACGACGTTGAAATTATCCCCCTGGTAGATGCGTTGATTACTCTCGACAATTTCCTCATCGATAATGCTGTCCTCCAGTCTTACCACGTTTACTTGGTCGGTCAGAAAACGGATAATCCGCTACCTATGCAAACGCGGAATGTTCCCCCGCCAACTGCTCCGATTTTCCGGACGTCCGACTTGGCAGCACTCACCATAAGCCCTAGACCCATGGGACTAATCGCTGCTGAACCAAATCCTTTTCGCGCCGACTCACAAGGCCAGGGACGCACTACCGTGTCGTGGATGACGTATGCGACAAACAAGGTTGAAGTTCGTGTCGATGCTCCAGACGGGCCGATCTTCGCCAGGAGTGGACCCGGCATTTTTTCCCAAATGACTGGCGAGTGGGTGCGCGACGGCACGGCGTTCTATTTGCAAAACGTTTCAAGGGGTCTTCCCCTAACTCCCGAGAATACCATTGCCGCGGTTACTCTCAGGCAACAAAAATAACGGATGGTGCAAGATCACACAGCTCTTCTTTGTAGGTCGTGGGTGCACAAAACGTGGGCGCGCTCTTCAATTTAAACACAGCTGATATGGACCGCGTCCCGTACTTGGATCTTCAAGCTCAATACGACAGCATTCGCACCGAAGTGTTAGCAGCGTTGGGCGAAATTTGCGAATCGGGCAGGTTTGCCCAAGGACCTGCAACGTCAGATTTCGAGGAGAAATTCGCGGCCTACTGCGAAGTCGATCATTGCGTGAGCCTCAACAGTGGCACTAGCGCGCTCCACATTGCCATGCGCTGTCTCGATGTCGGGCCGGGAGATGAAGTAATTACAGTTGCGATGACTTTTATAGGAACTGCCTGGGCGATTAGCTATGTCGGAGCGAAACCAGTTTTTGTAGATATCGACCCTGCGCGTCGAACACTGTGTCCCAGCAAGGTTGAGGCGGCGATCACGCCTCGAACAAAAGCGATTGTCCCAGTCCATCTCTTTGGCATGCCAGCAGAGATGGATCGCATAAAAGCGATTGCTGATCGACATGGTCTGCCGATTATCGAAGACGCCGCGCAGGCGCATGGAGCACGGTACCGCGGTAAGCGGGTAGGCCAATTCGGAAAAATTGCGTGTTTTAGCTTTTATCCGAGCAAGAACCTGGGAGCCTACGGTGAAGGCGGCGCTTTAGTCACTAATGATGCGTCTATCGCACAGCGCGCGCGTTCGCTGCGCAACCACGCACAGAGCCAGAAGTACCTGCATGATGAGATCGGGTATAACTACCGGATGGATAGTTTCCAAGCGGCAGTGCTCGCCATCAAGCTAAAGCGACTCGACGCTTGGAATGCAGCTCGTGCTGATCGCGCTGCCTACTACACCGAGTTGCTTGCCAATTCCTCGTACAAGTTGCCGACGCACTTTTCCGATTCAGAATCCGTGTGGCATTGTTATGTTATCGAAGCTCCGGAACGCCACTGGGTT
>DATASP010000245.1:0-4959 GCA_036269155.1 Candidatus Udaeobacter sp. | reverse complement strand
CAACGCCAAGGATGACAAGGGCGACCTGGAAGGGGCTATCGCCGATTACAATCGGGGTATCGAACTCAATCCGAAGGATTCAAAAGCCTATCACTACCGCGCCGACGTCCACGCTAAAAACAAGGAGTACGATGCCGCGGTCATGGATACACTGAAGGCTATTGAGCTCGAGCCGAATAACGGAGGCTACTACTTAGACCTCGGGTGGTATCAGCTCTTCAATCGAAAACCCCGTGAGGCAATCGCAGCTTCCCTGAAAGCTCTGGAACTTTCGCCGGATGATGCAGTGATGATCAAGACCAATCTCGCCCACGGTTATCTCTTCGATAACCAATTCGACAGAGCAAAAACCATCTATCTGGAAAACAAAAATGCCAAACTCCGCGACGGCAAGCGAACCTTCAGCCAGGCCGCGCTGGATGATTTCAAGGAGCTTCAAGACGCAGGCATTACTTGTCCCGACATAGAGAAGATCAAAGCGCTGCTGACTTCTAAAACAGAGGCACGGTGATCATGTCGAAGGAGAGCTGTTATGAGGAAGCCGTTAAGCAAGTTCCATCAAAGGAGCCGGCGATGCTTTCAATGAGAAAGAACATCCTTGTTTTACTTGTCGGTGGTTCAGTCGTGGCTCTGTCAACGTTGTGGGCGCAGGACGCGAAATTTGCGGCGGATAGCTCGCAACACAACCGCTCGTTTACAGAAGCGTTGGCCGAGGCAAAGCGTCTTGGGGAAACCGAAGAGGGAAAGGCTTACGACGAGGAATTCGCCAAAGTCGCCGCGCCGCGTGTGAGCGATGCTGTCAGCGAATGCACCAAAAATCTGGGACCGAGAGTCAACTTCGAGGTCGTTTTTGTTTTCGCGACCGACGGTCACGTGGAAGAAGTGCTGACTCCAAGCGACCAGCCAGCTGCAAAATGTTTCGGTGATAAATTGCGCGATCTGAAGCTTCCCGCTCCGCCACGCCCCGGCTGGCCGCTGCAATTTACGGTTAACATTAGCCCGGAGAACGCTCCGAGAATTCTCGCGTCGAATTTGAAGCTAATGGAAGGCGGAACCTGGGAAGTCGATGCCACCCTCAGCCGCGGAACCAAATTCCGAGTACATGGGCTGCTGGCCGGAAAAGACTTCGATCTAACGCTTGAACCGGAGGATCGAAACGCCGTCCGCCAAATCGGAATCAAAGGTCAAGTGTGGGCAAGTTTTGACGGAAGCAAAACCTGGAAGCTAGAATCCGGCAGCGAGCAGACGCCGTTTCGACGCGTTTACGGTTTCGTGCACAACCCTCTTCGTTCCGACGCTACATTGCCCGAGCTCGAAGTTGTAAAAGAGGAAAAACGCGAGGGCGAAACCTGGATGCATCTTCGCCCCAAAGTCGCTGATAAAAAAAAGGGCGAGCTTCAGCAGACGGACTATTGGATTGCGATTAGCCAGGAGCCTAAGCGCAACGGCGTCCGTCGCTACGAAGGCCCTGTGACAGAACCAGGTCACGAGAAAGAACCATTGCATTGCGTGGCGACTTATCAGCCCGCGAACGACAAAACGATCCAACCGCCGGCGGGCGCCGAGGCCTTATCAGAAGAGCACAGCACACCATCAGCTACGCCGGATGCGAAATTTGCTGCCGACAATTTGAAATACAGCCGCGACTTTTATTCGAAGGTTCATCTTGTTGCCATCGCGAATCTTGATTTCGGCGCAGGCGGCAAGGCGGAATTCAAATACGATCGTTATCCAAACGGTGGACCGGAACGAATTCAGGCTGGCAAAAGGGAGGAGTTCACACGGAAGGATGAAAAGACCTGGCTTAAGTCCAATGACTGGGGCGAAACCGGCAAGCCTGTGGACGCACAAACAGCCAAGCGATTGAACAATTGGGTGGGCTTAATCGACTCGCGTTTGAATGGCGAGCCGGCTTCGAAGGATCCAAGTGAAGGCGCGACGGTAATGAAATTCGTGGGTAAAGAAACGGACAAGGAGCGAGAGGAATTCGTTTTCGAAGAATCAAAAGAAAAACCAAAAGCGAAGTCCTATCCACGTATCAGCTTCGGGCGATTCAAAAACGCGCAGGACCCGGAGGTGTTGCTCTCAGAATTTTCCGGCCCGATGCGGCTTGGCGCGCGCGACGCGAACGTGAAGATCAGCTTCAGTCATCTGATCGCGGTGAACATTCAGGACGTCACGGAGAAATCGTCCCCTGGGTCTTCGCCGTCGGCTCAAGAGTCTGATGAAAACCTCGTTAACCGTGGAATCGAAAAAGCGAAGAACGGTGACTTAGATGGCGCTCTGGCCGATTTCAACCGCGCCATCGAACTCAATCCAAAGGATGACGCCCCTTATTACAACCGTGCCCAAGCCAAATGGCTTAAGAAGGATACGGCCGGCGCCATTGCCGACTACACCCGGGCCATCGATCTGGGATCCACAAACCCGGCCGCTTACAACAACCGCGGCAACGCGCGAGCGGAGAAGAAAGACCTCGATGGTGCAATTGCTGATTACACACGCGCAATCGAACTCAAACCAGATTACGCACGCGCCTACTACAATCGTGCTGCCGTGAAGAAGGATAAGGGGGATGCGACCGGAGCGACCGCAGACTTCAAGCGCGCGCAAGAACTTGACCCGAAGTTAGGAGCCGAAGAGTCTGTCGCAGATTCGAGCAGCAATGGTGCGTTGCCGAACAGCGGAGCGGCAGGAACAACAGTCAGCCTCCTTGATGGCAAGCTTAAGCTCGACATCGCATCGGATTTCACTCGCGACCCCGACGATCCCAAAGAGGCGAAGACGATCGCTAAATTCTCGGGCCCTGATGGCGCGTGGGGAACAGTGTTGCGCGGCACACACGGACTCACGCCGGAGCAACTCCAGGGTTATCTCAAGATGCGTGTTTCCGAATACAGCAAAAGCTTCAAGTGGCTACCGAAAGATTCGCACTTGCAATGGCTGAAGAAACAAATTGTGACGATCGACGGCCGCAAATGGGCCGACTGGAGCTTTGTCCCAACGATGAAGGGAAGAAAGGATTACTCGCATAACCCTGTCTATACCCGAAACCTCACTACTTCCTATAAAGGGCAACTCTTGGAGCTCAACTTTACTTCAAACCTGAATACCGATCCCAAATTAAAGAAGGAGATCGACCATATCATTGACTCGATTCATCTCGAAGAATGAAAAGTACACTACTTATTCTGCTGATGTTGGTGCTTGTTGCTGCACTTGCAGTCGCCGGGCCGCAAAAAATCGCTTTTCAGCGTCGCGACAACATTTGGATCTCAAACATTGACGGCACAGCGGCCAAGAAAATTGCCATTGGATCGGAACCCTCAATTTCGTCAACGGGCACTCAGGTCGCGTTCAATACTACTCCAGCGTCAAAATATGCTTCACTGGCCAAGGGGGCACCCGACCCGGACACGCAGATCGGCGTTGTCGACCTTGGATCTGGCAAGGTCATGAAGTTAAAGGACATCCCGAGCAAATGCTCGAGTCCGGTGATATCGCAGGACGGCAAGTCGATTATTTTCTCGGCGGCGCGCGATTACTTTTTCGATCTCGAAATTGTCAGAACCGATGGAAGTGGATTCAAGGTCATCAAGGAAGGAACCGAGGTCGGACACCCGATGTATTATTCGCCATGTTGGGCGCCAGACGGCGGCTCTATTTTTTGCCACGACACAAAGAACATTTGTCGGCTCGGCCTCGATGGCGCAGTTCTTGCACAGTGGGACATCCGCAAAATTCTTCCACATTATTTTTATCTAACTGGTAGCATCAGCGTGTCTCCTGATGGAAATCGATTATTGATCAGTCAGGAGTACCGCGGCGACTCAGAGGCGCCGCCGCCCTCGTTATGGTTGTTCGACCTCGTTACTCAACAAGCGAAGCACCTGGCTACTCCTAAAGAGCTCTCGGTGAGTCAAGCTTGCTGGCTGGATGAGGGTCATATCCTCTTTCAAAATGGTGGAACTGATGAGTCTGATCATTCAGCAATCTACAGAATGTCACTGGACGGGAAGGACCTGAAACGAGTAATCAACGATGGATCGAGCCCGATCGTCAGTGCGCCATGAGGATGGAAACCCGTTCGAGTTAAACAAGGGAATCGATCACATGAAGTCAAACGTGCTAGACACGAGTTTCACAATTTCACACCAAATGACCAACAAGGGACAGGGAGAAGGCCATTCAGCTGCAGCCGTACGAGCGCGGTTACCAAATGATCTGGAAAAGATCAAAGCGCTGCTGATTACCAAACCAGAGACAAGGTAATCATGCAAAAAGAACAGTTCATCACAGGAGCTCTATTCTCGGTAGCGATGTGGGTTGCCTTGCTTTTACTACCGAGCCGCGTTTGGGCATGTGCTTGTTGCGCCCACACGGGCGAATACCACCTCGATTTCGAGAAACCTGACGCGTACAAACTTGGTGTCATGGAGCGGATGCGTTTTGGCACAACGGCATACCTGTTTACAGGCGAGGCGGAGCCAGACGACGCCGCTAAAGGCTTGGCTCACCCGGCGCATACCTACTCGCTGAGTGGCTCGCTTGTCGGTAACGTATGGAAGCTGACGTTCCGCAACGGGGATGAATCCGGCGCGCTCAATTTACCCTTGCCAGCCGAGACGTCGAAGTACGCAGCCGACATTCATGACAGGCGAACAATTGGTGGCGACAGCCGCAAGCCGCTACTTTATAAAGAATGGCATTTTGAAGGAGAGGTTAACGGGACGGGCTTTTTCAAGGCCGGAATCGTTGCTCCAGCCAAATACTTTCTCGTGCTCCAGGCCGGGGCAACAGCTGCGACACCCCCGAGGATTTTACCCATTGGCGTTGAAAATCACCGGCAACAAGGCCGATTACGCTTTCTACGGTGAGCTCAGCCCACCGGTCCCGGATAAGGAAAATGAGTAGCGCATTGGCAGCTGCGCGACCAGGGGCACAAGGCAACCGGATTAT
>DATASP010000244.1:0-10557 GCA_036269155.1 Candidatus Udaeobacter sp. | reverse complement strand
AAACTCGATTGGCAACATCTGGTCCAGCGCTTTGGTCCCGATTGGCGTGTGCTGCTCAGTCATTTGGTCTTGTTCGGCTACATTTACCCGGGTGAACAAGGACGAATTCCCATGGCCGTAATGGACGACTTAACCTGGCGGCTGCGAAAGGAGGAGCCTGTTAGCGAAAACAAGCGGCTCTGCCGAGGAACGCTGCTGTCGCGCAAGCAATATTTGGTGGACGTGCAAAAGTGGGGGTTTCACGATGCCCGAGTGGAAGAACGTGTGCACATGGATTCCCAGGATATTGCGCAATGGACGACGGCGATCCCGAAAGAGGAGAAAGCTTTTTGAGGAATTAGCGTGGCGAAGCCGTTGGCGTCGGGCTCAGTTCAGCCGGAACGGCAGAAATCATTGGTGACGGGGTTGCAGTCGCAGTCGCGAGGTTGGTTTTTGCTTCATTGAGGAGCTTTTCTTCTTCAGGGTAAATCTTTTCGTCGTCAGCGATCGCGATGTAGTTGTTGGCTGCTTCGACCTGGCCAGCCTGAGCCAGTAACAGCGCGACGTAAACGGCCGCGTGCGGATCGTCCAATTGCTCGGTGGACAAACTCTCTACGATCTCAACAGCCTCGGCGTTCTTCCCGAGTCGCGACAGGGAAAAGGCGTAAGTCAGAGCGCAATTCACCTCGTTTGGCGCGCGATCGAATGCCTCCTTGGCAAGTTGATGCGATTGCTCTGTATTTTGTCCCATATTGAGACCGAGCCGAGCGAGATCCGCTGTAATCGGCGCCTCGTTCGGGGAGCTTTCATGAAGGCGCTGGAGAACGTCGTAAAGCCTGTCTGTTTGATTCTTCCCGCGATAAAACCGGCGAAGCTCCTCAAGCGCCTCCCGCCGCGTCGGGGGATTTTCTGCGACGCGCCACCAGAGTCCTTCGGATTCTTTCTCAAGTTCCCACTTGGAGGCAAGACGCGCTAGCGTCAGCTCATGTTCTGGCTGCTCAGTCGCCAATTGTTCCGCGGAATGCCAGAGCGATTCGAACTCGGTGCTAGGATTTTCGCTGCGGGGCCGTGATTGTCTCGTGGCAATTGCCTGATATGCGAGGCGAAGGTATTCTGACTCGCCCCACGTTCCAGTGCGTGTCCAACGCTTCAAGCGCGACCAATTTTTTACTGTCGCATAGGCATTAGCTACTTCCACGGATGTCGCCGTCGACCTTAGCTGCGCCGCCGGCAACTTGTCGATCCACTTGACAACGTCTCCAGCAAGGTCGTTTTGATTCATCCAATCCATCAGCGATGCGAGATTGGAGGGATCGCGTGCAGCAACTGGTTTCACTCTCTCCAGGATTGAGCGAAATTTTTTCTGGTCGAGCTTCCGGTAAAAGTTCAGGCAAAGAAGATAATCGCCGAACGTGACCTCCGGCGACATTTGGAGTTGCTGCGCAAGATTGTCCGCCGCGATGAGGTCGTTGCGTGCCACTGCGTCATTCAGCAATGCTCGCAGCGCGCCGGTTCGGTAAGGAGCCACCTTGCTCAGTCGCTGGAGAGTATCATGCGCCTTCGCACTTTTGTCGGGATCGCGAGAGTGAATCCGCAAAGCCGCAAGATTAAATTGATAAAGATCGTTCGTTGGCTCTTTCTTTACAGCGGCCGCGAACTGTTCCTCTTGCTCTGCCAAATTGCCCTCGGCTCGAGCCAGCCAGCCTGCAACGACGTGAAAAGCTGCTTTGTCCCGATCACTTGGAGGCACGCGATCGAGCGCTTGCCGCGCAACATCCAGTTTTGCAAAGCGCAACGCAGCGGAAGCCAGATTAAGCTGGCTCTCCAACTCGGTTGGGAGAAGTCGCGCTATTTGCTCGCGCCATTTCACGGCCTCTTCCAGATTCTGTTTTTCCGCTGCTTCTGCTAAAACGTGAAGGGCTGGCAGAGAATCGGGATGGCGCGCCACGAGTTCTTGTGCAGTCTGCGCCGCTTTGTTGAGTTTTCCTTCCTGTAGCAGCGCAGTGGCGCGGCGCAGCAAACGACTTTGACGCGAATCGTCGTACAATCTTGACCCGTAATTGAATAAAAGAATACCAACCAAAAGAGCGACTGCCGATACGACAACTACAACGCCGAGGCGACCCAGCCAGAGCCGCCGTTGGAAGAAAGACTCCAAACCGAGAAACAACCGGCGAGCTCTTCCGTGCCGGACATATTTGATTCGTTCCGCCATTCGTGTCCGTGTTTGGATGCGCGACAGTGCGCTTGCTTTTCCCGAAAGCGTCTTCGTGCCCGCGTTACGCCTGAGTCGCTATCTCGGTTTCTTGAACTGGAAGAGTTGCCTCAGTTGATTGGAGGACCTGTTGCCTCAAACTTCGGCCCCAAACGTAACGTGCAAGGAGGACCTTGACTGTTGCGGTGAGCGGCACAGCAAGAAGTGGACCTATTACCCCGCCAATGATCAGACCCCACACAAAGATCGACACAATCACTGTCATCGGATGCAATCCGACATAATTTCCGACAATTCGGGGAGCGTAAAAGATGCCTTCGAGATTTTGTATCGCGATGAAAATTCCAGTTACGATTATGGGATGCGTCCAGTCGCCCCATTGAAAAGCGGCGATGAGAACAGCCGGCACCCAGCAGATGATGATCCCAATGTAAGGAATCATGGTCAGGATGACGACAAGCACACCGATAAGCGGCGCAAAATTGAGACCGAAAATCGTCAGCGTCACCCCGATGAGTATGCCATCCACCAGACAGACCAGTAGTTGGCCTCGAAAGTACGCCGTGACATAACGATTGATTTCGGACAGCACGTCCGCGACCTCATCTCTGAAGGGCGATTCGCGCAGCGGCAGGTACTCTTTCCATCGCTGTTGAATGCGTGGCTTTTCGTTCAGTAAGAAAAAGAGATAGATCGGCACCAGAATGAGACTGAGCAGAAAACCTGTGACGCCAAGAAATCCGCCAATGCTTTTCTTCAGAATGTCCCAGAGCTTTCCCAGCACGATCGGGAACGCTTGCTCCAATTTCGGCATTTGCTTTTCTACGTAAGCCTGAATGCGCTGACGTTCAGCAGTCGTCAGCTTCGGCGGGCTTGGAGCAATAATTTCGGTAGCGGGCGCAGCGGCAGTGGCTTGCGGCGAAGCCGCTGGAACAGCAGTCGACTGAGCGCGAGGAGAAGGAGATGCAGCCGGGCCGATGAGCCAGTTCGTGAAACTTGTCGATGCAGATTTTCCGTGCGCTCCACCAAGCAAGCCGAATGTCTGGTCGAATCGATAGATCAGATCGGCTGTGTAGTCTCGCGCCCGTTCGGTGTACGCGGGAACCTGCCTCGCAAAATTCGCGCTCTGAATGGAGATGGTGGGGATGAGCCACGCGGCCAATCCTCCCAGCGCAAAAAACGCAACCGCGAATACGAGAGCCACAGCTTTCGTGCGACTCAGTGTTCCGCGAGACATTTTCGTCACCAGCGGATCGAGCAGATAAGTGAGGATCACAGCAATGGCTACCGGGATCAGAATTGGCTGGAGGAAACTAATGACATTCGCCGCGGCCCAAATCACGGCGCCGACGATGATGACAAGCAGAACCACAAAGCAGGAAGTAAGCGCCGCCCACATGGTTTTGCGCTGCCACGGCGTGGGATATTCCTTCATGTAACGTGCAGGAAGGCCCAACGTCGAATGTCCAACATCGAACGTCGAATTTACGAGTTCAGAGTTAGGCGCTGGGCGGTTCGGCGTTGGATGTTCGATATTTAATCTCCGTCGGCGATCACTATGTCGGATTTGTTTTCGGCAAATCCTTGCTGATCCTCTTTTTGGTGTCCTCGACCTTCTCGGCAAGGTTTTTGTTTTTCGGGTCGAGTGTCAGCGCTCTTTGCCAGGCAGCCAACGCGTCCGCCATGCGATTCAACTTTAGATAAGTGTCGCCGATATGTTCAAATACAACCGGGTCGTCGTGCTCCGCGCCCTTTGCAGCGCGAAGCAGATCGATCAATGCCTGATCAAATTTGCCTTTTCGAAATTCCACCCAACCAAGGCTGTCCAGATACGAGGCATTGTTTGGTTCGCTCTCGAGGGCGCGCCTGATCATGGTCTCAGCTTCATCGAGGCTCATATTGTGATCCGCCCACATGTAGCCCAGGTAGTTGCATGCCTCTGCCGAATTAGCGGGATCGAGCGCAATTGACTTGCGAAGCAAATCAGCCGCTTTTTCGTACAGACCGGCTTGCTCGGCGGCCGCTCCGTAATTGAAGTAAAACTTGGCATTTACCACATCGTCATCTTGGTCGAGCTGCGCTTCGTGTAACGCCTCCTCGAAAGTTGCCACGGCTTGCTGGCTCTGCTTCGCTTCGCGCTGAGCGATCGCCAGGTAGTAAACAATCTCCGGCGCGCCGGGAAATTGGCGCCGGGCGTCTGCTAACAATTGTACCCCGCGACTTGGGTCTTTTAGCGGTCCGACAAGCAACGCTGCCAAATGCAAATAGGTGCTGGCGTGATTTGGATTTATCAACAGGCTTTGCTCATAATTCGCGGCTACCTTTGCAAACTTCGCTTTTGCTTCGTCAATGCGGTTTTCGCGCTGCAGGGATCGCGCTTCGTCATCCAGTACCTGTGCCAGTAGATCGTAGGGCTGATATTTGTCGGGGTGCTCCTTGATGATTTGCTCAAGCATCTCGACAGCTTTGCCGCGCTGATTCGTCAGAATAAAACCCGTCGCCAATTTTTCTCGCGCATTTGCGTCCTCGGGTTGGAGTTCCAGAACTCGCAGATAAAGCGGGATCGCTTCCTTCAATTGCTGGGATGCCGCGTAATAGTCTGCTACGTCCTTGAGGATGGCGGGGTCGTCTCCAGCATATTCGGCTGCTCTTTTGAAAATCTCATTGACCCTTTTCAATTCGTCCGGTTTCGGCTGCGAGTCAGATTTGAAAAGAATGGCGACGTAAAGCTTTCCGAGGTGCATCCAGAAATTGGGATCGTTACTGCGAACTTTGGTGGCACGGTCCAGAACTTCGAGCGCCTTCTTCTGTTGTCCGGCCGCAACTTCGATTTCGACCAGGCGCTGATAAGCTTCCACGTCTGCTGGATTTAGTGCGATGGCTCGGTTGGCATAATCGATCGCCTGGTCTGTTTTCTTGAGATACCTCGCATAAATGAAAGCGAGTTGCTGATAAGGCTCGGCATTATTCGGATTCGCCTTGATTGCGTCTTTCAGCACGTCAATAGCCTGTGGAAAATCGTCCTCCTGTATCAACAAGCCCGCTACGCGTGCGGCGAGTTGCGACTGGCCCGGATCGACGTTGAGGACCTTGCGATAGGCCTCCAGCGCGCGATCCATCTCGCCGTTTTCTTCGAAAACCATTCCTTCAACAAAATGCGTGAGGGCGCCAGCCTTCCGTTCGCCTCCAGGACGCAAAGCGAGGTCTGAAGCTCGTTTTACATTGAGCGAATCATCCTGCCGCACACTTTGTTTTGACTGCTGCGAGCGCGGAATTTTTGCTGGCGAAGTTTTCGTAATCGGGTCAGCAAATGCATTCGCCGTAAGGAGAAGAACTAATGGTAAAAGCAAATATCGAAGTGGCGGACCAGGCCACTTCTTCGGCGCCTTCATGACTCTAATCTTATCTTTCTGGGGCACGTTCGGCAAACCGCCTCCTCTGCAGAGCGCACGCGCTTCGCCGCAGACGCATCGCCTATTCAACACCAAACCCTCAATATCAATTATACAAACCCTGGTGTTGCACGTTGGGCGTTCTGTGGTCGCCGGAACCTTGCAGGTTACACCTTGTAACGCAGACGTTTCTTATGCCGATGCGCCTTCATGCGTTTGCGGCGCTTGTGCTTGGCAATTTTTGATTTCCGTCTTTTCTTAAGAGAGCCCATTCAGATTTCCAGATTTGCGAAGCCCGACTCAATCATCTAATCCGCCGCATTGCAACTCAGTTTCGGTGCGGTCGTAAGCGGTCATTGGCGAGGTTCTCCTGGCTTTTGTGCAATCATGATCATGTTCTTTCAGAGGAAAGGCACTCTACCCGCTCCGATCAAGCGAACGGCGCGGAACGAAGCAGCTGAAAACTCTGCCCAATTCAATCACCTCTTCAGCATTGTCTCGCGTTTCGCCTTGAACTCGCTTCCCGCTTTCCATTCCGGGAATTTATCGCCATTGGCGACTTGGTAGCCGACTTCGAACAGCAATTGAACATCCTGCACTGCACCGGAGAGATCCCAACTGGGATCAATTTCGTCCGACGGCTGATGATAATGTTTCGCTACAAATTCATCGCGCTTCTGTTTTCCATATTCCGGCGGTTTGCCTATGATTTCGATACCGCGCGCTGCATGTAGCACTGGCACACCAGCTTTAGCAAATTCGAAACTGTCGACCCGATAGAAGCCGCCCTTCTCCGGTTCGCTGTTCGGCTTCATCACGCGCCCTTGTCTCGCTGCCGCCTGGCCTAATAAGTCGTCCAAGGCTGAATTCCCATTGGTGAGATCTTCAAGATCATGCGTTTTGCCCCACGGATTCACGCCGTCGATGTTAATGTCGGCAAGCGTTTTCTCCAGCGGATACAGCGGGTGTTCGACATAAAATTTCGCGCCGAGTAGTCCCGCTTCTTCGCCGGTCGTTGCCATGAACAAGACCGACCGTTTCGGCGGCGGATTTACTTTCATGAATGCAGCCGCGATTTGGATGACCGATGCCACACCTGATGCGTTATCGATTGCGCCATTGAAAATTTGGTCGCCCTGCAATTCGGGGTGACGCCCGAGATGGTCCCAGTGGGCGGTGTAAATAACGGATTCGTCTTTCAATTTCGCGTCGCTTCCTTCGAGTTTGCCTATGACGTTGTGCGATTTGAACTCGCGAATCTGCTGCTTGATCTGGATACCAGCTTTCGCGTTCAGCGTCACCGGCCGAAAATCTTTCGTGACGGCAGTTTTCTTGAGTGCGTCGAAATCCTGCCCGCAATCGGCGACTATTTTTTTTGTAACATCCAGCGTGATCCAAGAACGCGCCGAAACTGTGTCCATGTTCTTGTTCGGATTATCCAGCTCGAAATTTTCTTTGCCCCAGCTCGATCTCACGACCTGCCACGGATAAGCCGCGGGTTGCGTTTCGTGGACGATGATCGCCGCCGCCGCTCCTTTTTGCGCTGCGATCTCGTATTTGTAGGTCCAGCGACCGTAATAGGTCATCGCCTTTCCTTTGAACATCTTCTCGTCGAGCTTGGATGGATCCTTTGAATCGGGAATTGGAGGATCACCAATCAGCATCAGCAAAGTCTTGCCGCGCACGTCGACATCTTTGTAGTCATCCCAGCCGTACTCCGGCGCGACGATGCCGTATCCGACAAAGACCACATCGGACTTCTCGACCTTGATCTCCGGTTGAAGACGCGCCGATGAAGCAACGAAATCATCCGGATATTTCAGATCGATCGTTTTGTCGCCAATGGTGAACGACATTCGCGGTTCGCTCTTGATCCCGGCCAGAGGAACTTCCTGCGTGTATGTCCCGTCGGGGTTTCCTGGCTTCAATCCGATTTTTTTGAACTGGTCACTGATATATTTAATCGAAAGTTCTTCGCCTTTTGTCCCAGGCGCGCGCCCTTCAAACTCATCCGACGCAAGGACTTTGATGTGCGCTAGCAGCCCGTCGGGCGTGATCGCCTCCCGCGCCGGCTGCAAACGCAACGCCAATTCATCGGTCGCAAAAAGGTGCGCCGCAGTGAACCACAGGATTGTAGCGAACCACCATCGCATTTTCACCATATACGCAGACGTTGTAGCGGCGTTTGTGTCAAACGCCGAACGCGGACAATACGCAATAGGCGCTCGCCGCGGCGAGCGCCTCGACAACTATCGGCTTTCCTGCGAGGGCCCAGCGGGCGCTTTCTTTTTCTCCTCTGGTCCGATGCCGATCTTCTTCAGAAATGGCTGGATCGATTGTTTGCGGCCCAGGAATTTCTCGATGGAAACGTTGACGTCACGAGAATCGCCCGGCTCATAGATCTCGCGGCGCAATTTCATGCCTGCTTGTTTGTCGAGGTAGCCGTCCTTCGCTTTTTCAAAAACGGTCGCCATGTCGGCTGCGATCGCATCGGCCCACGCGTAGCCGTAGTAACCCGCATCGTAGCCATTGAGATGTCCGAAGTAGGAAACAAACGTGGTGCTTGGATCAATTGGCAGAAAGACTTTTTCCAGGATGGGATTAGATACGGCTACGCAATCGTAAGGCACATCTTCGGGGTGCTGATTGTGCAAAGCGAGATCCAGCGATGCAAATGCGAACTGGCGCCGATAAAGAACACCAGCATTTGCCAGCTTCGCATCGTTCATTTTTTTGACGATTTCGGTCGGAATCTTTTTCGAGGTGTCCCTGTAATCGGCCGCAAACGTATCGAGCACTTTTTTATCCCAAACCCAGTTTTGTAACATTTGGGAGGGTGCCTCGACGAAATCACCGGGGACATGGGTTCCGGCGAAGCGGCCGTACTTTGCGCGGGTAACAATCGAATGCAGGGCATGACCAAACTCGTGGAACAAAGTTTCTACGTCCTGGTGTGTCAGCAGAGAAGGCTTATCGGCGCTTGCAGGCGGAAAATTGCAAAGCAAGGCGACTGTTGGCCGCTGGTATTTTCCGTCCGGCAATAGTTTGCCGCTGACAATGTCGAACTGTGCGAAGTGATTGAATTTTCCTTCGCGTGGAAACATATCGAGGTAGAACATGCCAAGCGGCTCGCCCGTGGCGGAATCGGTAACCAGATAAAGCTGAAGATCTTCGATCCATTTGTAGGGCGCGACGATCTTCTCAAACTTCAGACCGAAAATGTTCTGGTAAATGTTGAACATCCCGTCGAGCACTTTTTGGAACGGGAAATACGCACGCAACGCTTCCTTATCGACGGCGTATTTTTGTTTGTTGAGCTGGTTGCTGTAGTAGCGCCAGTCCCATACCTCGATTTCAGCGTTGGGATCGTTTGTATCAGCAGCCTTCAATTCTTGTAATTCTGCCACTTCGCTATCGAATTTCGGCTGGCTGCCGGCAACCAAATCGTTGATGTATTTTTCCGCATTCGCGCCGGTCTTGGCCATTTTGACTTCCGTCTGGTAGTCGTCCCACGATTTGTAACCAAGGCGCAGCGCGATCTTGTTCCGGAGCGCCAGCATTTGATTGAGGACAGGAACATTTGTGTCTTTGGCGAGCATCTCGCGAATAAGGTAAAGCTGCTTGCGCGTCGCTTCGCTCTTTGCGTTTTCCTCGACCGTATTGAATTGCCAGGTGACGTTTGCCATCACCGTGTAAACATCATCGCCGGTTTTGATGCCGGGGGAGGCGAAAAAACTGTCGGGCAGGCCATCGAGATCGGCCTTTGTGAACATGACCGGCGCATTCGCCTTCACGATGTTGGTGTCGAAATCAGTGCCGAGTTTAGACAGTTCCTTGCGCAGTTGTTCGACTTCCGTGCGCTGGTCCGGGGGTAACTCGAGGCCCGCGCGCCGATAGTCGCGCAATGTTTCCTTGAGGAGCTTTTCGTCTTCTCCGGTGAGTTTTGGATGCGTATCCGCAAAAGCTTTGATCGCCTTGTAAACGTCCTCGCGATAATCAATGCCGACCGCCCATTCCTGGAAAGCTTTGACCGCATTTTCTCCCGCGGTGCGCATTGCGGGGTTTGTGTTTGTTTCCTTTATGATCGTGGCCTTATTTGCGGCGAGTCCGGCCTGATAAGTGGCATCGTCCAGCGCGACTACAGTGCTTTTGAAGGTAACTTTGCCGAGATCCTGGGCGCCGATTTGATCCAGCGCAGCATTCGCCTTTGCGATTGCCTCCTTCATGGAAGCCTCGACTGCCTCCGGCGTTTGCTCCCAATCAGGAATCGTCAGCACCGCGTTTGCCTTTGCCGCAGCGGCGCGAAAATCATCGACAGTTTTCAGGTTGGCAGTCAGCAAATTCGAAGAAGTAGCAGCAATGAATAGAAGGCAAAGAAGAGATGATTTCATACGACTAGGACAAGATGGAATCGGCCACAGATATACACAGATTCTTAGAGATAGCAGAACGAATTTTGATGAATCTGTGGCTCATCTGTGTTCCTCTTTGGCGAAAACTGGTCCCCAAAAAAAAACGCCTGCCGCGAATGATCCACAAATTTTTTGTCGCCTTTATTCCGATTTTTGTTGCGATCGACCCAATTGGGCTTGTGGCGGTATTTATGGGTCTAGCCGGGAGTGCTTCACGTGAAGAGCGGCACCGGCAGGGCTTGGTGGGAATCTTCACAGCTCTTTGTATCTCTGTGGGGTTTATGTTCCTTGGCAAAATTATTTTCGTCGCGCTCGGAATTACTGTTGCAGACTTTCAAGTCGCCGGCGGCCTTATTCTTCTCGGGCTGGCAGGTCGCGAATTGCTTAACGTTGGGTCAGCTGACCGCGGAGCGAGTGACGACTTTGGAGTTGTCCCGCTCGGAATGCCGTTAATTGCCGGACCAGCGCTGCTTACTGCGCTGCTGGTCCTTATAGATACGGTTGGGGTGGTGTTTACTCTGCTCTCGCTCTTGGTCAATCTTGGCCTGGTTGCGATCGC
>DATASP010000243.1:0-7150 GCA_036269155.1 Candidatus Udaeobacter sp. | reverse complement strand
GATGTGTTCCATCGCGCGGCTCTTTTTTTGCACAGGCGGAACCTCGATTTTCGACGGCACTGTTGATTCGGTCGTTCTCATGGAGCCGAAGCGAGTGAGTCAAATCGCGTCCGACTTGCAGAAGTAGTGCTCGCTAGAACTGCGCGGATGTAGTTGAGTCGTGTCTGGATGCGAAAGAAAGATTCAGATGTTCACGTTCGTTCCCGAGTGTTGGTCCTGGTGGATGAATCAAACGTGGGCAGTTCTGTGCGGACTGCGGGACGCGGACTCGATTGGTTAAGGCTCCGGGATTTTCTCGCAGGTCCAGACACCGGCCGTGATCTGATCGAGATGGTGGTCTATGCCGGATTGCCGCCTGCCATCCCGACGTGGCAAGATGAGCGAGACAAGAAAAACAAATTCGTCCATTGGCTGCGCTCCAATGGATTCATGGTTGTGACCAAGGATGGTGCGCCCGCTGAGGAAGGTCATTACAAGGCGAACGTGGACGTGATGATGGCGATCGACGCACTCGAGCTTTCCATCGAGATGCGGCCCGATGTTGTGATTCTCGTGACGGGCGACGCCGATTTCGCTTATCTCGCCATCAAACTGCGCCGACACGGAATCCGGGTGGAAGTCGCGTCAGTCGCCGCAAATCTC
Source organism: Candidatus Udaeobacter sp. (assembly GCA_036269155.1). Classification (GTDB taxonomy): domain Bacteria; phylum Verrucomicrobiota; class Verrucomicrobiia; order Chthoniobacterales; family UBA10450; genus Udaeobacter. Next base: position 6,508 of record DATASP010000243.1, on the reverse strand, counting down.
GGGAACACATTGAGATCAGCCGCAAACGACGTAATCGATCTGGCCACGTTATTTCGGACATTCGAGATGATGAAAGTTCAGGAGGCGCCGCCGATATCGCCTCGAACGCAGCAGCAGCAAAGGCAGCGGCCTCGGTTTCGTCCGATGGGACGTCCGGAAACTTCGGCTGCGAAGCACCACTAACACAGACGCAGAATCCGCTGCGAGTTTGTATCTCGGTTGCTCCCGCGACGCTCGACCGCTGCCCTTCGCGGCTTTACCGGCCATGTCGCTTACCCCACTCGCTCCATTGCTTTCGGTCTTCGTGGAAACTACGACGTGACGAGACGGTGCGAGTGGGCGAGCTTTTAAAGTATGGGAAACAGTAAAGGCAGAGACAACGCTAAGAAACGCGCAAGACGCCGGAAGAAGACGGAGCGCCTCGCGCTCGCCAAGAGAAAAAAGGCGGCGGCGAAATAACTCTTGCGACCTAATTTTCCGATTCGCTCCGTTCGCCCGCCACGGCGGGTAAACTGAGCAGGCAGCCGCGGCTAGAACGGGAGAATGAACAAGCTGCGCTGGACGTATTACACCGGCGCGGTCTTGATCCGGTTGAGTCCGTGTTCGAGCGCGCGATGAGGAGGAACGATGGATCCGTTGGAGCCTTTTCGCGTCAAAGTGTCGAGCATTTTCGTGAGGCGCGCCTCGTAAGAATCACACGTGGTGGATTCGCCACTGGACTCAATCCATTCAGGATGTTGGATCCGCAGATCGTCATGAATCTGTTGTTGTAGTTCGGTGTACGTGTGGATTTGATGAGACATGGCAATTGGCCTCGGTAAAAGATTCAAGTGCGGCACGGGAGGTATCCGACGGAGGGCTCCGCGCGAATGGCGGAGGGGCATGGGTGCCGTAAGCGCCCGCCACGGCCAGGTGAGGGTAATCCAAAGGACGTCGCGCATGTGCTTGCGTTCTGCACGACGCCAGGCCAACTGGCGTATTTTGTAGCTCTGGCGTTGCAGCAACACGGCCAGCAGTCCGCTTTGTGTAAGGGTTGGGGTTAATTTTCTCATGACGTAATCTTTCGATTTTTCCTTGTCCGAAGGACTCTGTAATTTACCGCGTCTGTGAGTACGGTCTGGCCGTATTTTCCGAAAGACTGACCGTTTCTTCTCTTGCGAACCCCAGACTCGGCAAGGGAGCCAACGAAACTTTGACGCCTGCTCTCTGCTTCATCCTGTGAAATACTTCTCGGCCAAGGATTGCGCGCCGGGGCCTAGCACACCTGGCCACCGCCTTGCTACCCAGCAGTTTTCGCAACAAAGATTTCGCTTCAAAAAAACAAAATGGGGCCGCGCCTAGATTCCGAATTGCGAACGTCTTGACTGGCTTCTCGCAGCTCGAGTTTTGTAATCTATGTCGCTCGACTCCGGTCGGCTCCATTGAAACTCGCTCGTCGCCCACAAGCGCTCACTGCTTCCCTCGCACTCCGGCGGCTGCCGGATCGCTCGCGCCACTCACTCCGTTGATTCGCTCGTTCCCACGAAGCTCAGTCGCCGCGGCGACCTTGACACAGATGAGTTAAGCCGAGACGCCGAAATGAGAGGGAGCGAATGAGTCGAATCGCATCGGCGTCCTTGTCCAGGAGGTTCCGACCGGCGTGCGGACGATTGCTGGAGTTTCAACCTCGGTCACCGCGTTTGTTGGAGCGGCGAGTCGCGGAAGAAGCTACCGCGCGGTGCGGATAAATAGCTTCGGGGGAAGCAATCGGGGTCGCGTCTCAAAACATATGACATTGTGCCCAGCGCCCCCGTCTTAGACAGCGCGTACTGCTCTTCAGCGCGCGCTCGGCAAAAAGCCGAACCGGCAACGCCACCAAAACCGACTCCCAGAAGAACCCGAGGACGGTCTCTTCCTCAACGTACGCAAGATTAGGGTCGACTCTGACAATAAGCGGTGAGCGCAATGTACCGAAATGGCTTTAACTGATCTCCAGAAAGGTAAAATATGAATAAATTAATAACATGGAACCCACTCCGGGAGATGGAGGAAGCTCAGAACCGCTTTAGCACATTGTTTGGCGGCTCTCCGACTTTTCCCATTCGTTTCCCGAAGAACGGGGGGAGCTTCGAACTAGCCGATTGGTCGCCCTTGGTGGACATCACCGAGGATGATCATGAGTATCTGTTCAAGGCTGACCTGCCCGAGATGAAGAAGGATGACGTTAAAGTAACAATCGAAAACGGCATTCTTTACATTTCCGGCGAGCGCAGAGCCGAGAAGGAAGAAAAGAAGAGAAAATTCCATCGGCTCGAACGCTTCTTTGGCACTTTTGAGCGTACGTTCACCGTACCCGAAGATGCGGATCCGACCAAGATCGCGGCTGAGTTTCGCGACGGCGTGTTGCAGGTTCACCTGCCAAAACGCCCAATGCCGAAGCAAAAACCAATCGAAGTAAAAGTGCAGTAATGCGCTAACACTGACCGGCGAGCGTACGGAAGGTTCCGTGCGTTCGTCCCGGTGTATCGCAACTCCGGAAGGTGAGTGATTGGAGCACTTGAACCCAACGAAAAAGAACTTTATGACCTCGAAAATTATTAGCGCAGCCTGTCTGGCGGAACTAACTTCCAATCCCAAATCCTTCTCCAACTGTCCAGACTTGCACGGTGGTGTTCCGGACTTGCCAAGAGTTAATCGTCCAAAAGGAAAGGCTTGCATCGCTCGGTTAGGCTTCGGTCGAATACGTGCACGCCAACAACCCGATTCCGAAAGTTTCGGGGAACCGAATTTCGCGCTTTAGGGCGGGATTCGCGCTTTGAATCCAGCTTTGCGAACAGCGACCCTAGACTTTTGAGCAAGAAATTTTTCTCACACCTCTTGTATAACGGAGCCAGCCTTTGCGCAGAGCGGGTATGCCGACCCAAGGGGTGTCGTTGATTTCACTGCAACGGTCAACCCCGTACTCAAACCGACGTCGGAACCTAAGCCTATGGAGCAGATAAAACGTAACTACTTCGGAGGCGCGAATTTCGAAGCCCGCACAGTCAAGGACATCATCGCGCCTGCGAAGAGCATTTCTAATAAGGTTTCTGTAAGGGCGGCTACAGACCAAATGCAGGCGCAGACAACCGATTCGTCACCTGTAATCGATCAATGCGGCGAATTATTGGGTATCCTGTCGAAGAACAAAATGAACCGGAACGTGCGTGGTTTCGGACACGACCCCAAGACAGAACCGGTAGAAGCACAAATCGAAAAAGGCAATGCCTATTGCTTCGAAGACCAGACGATTGCGGAGGCGGAGCAAATGGTGCTCAACGCAAAGCTCGGCGAAGTTTTTGTAGTAATCCGCGAAAAATTGCTGGTAGGAACCATAAATATTGAAGCGATTGTCCAGGAGAAAAGATGGAGAAAACGCTTGGCCCCTCCGAAATCACGCGCCCTGAGAGCGCCACAATCGTAATCTACGAATCCCTCGAAATCTAAGAGCGACGCAGCTTCGGAAGCGCTTCGCGAAATTGCGTGGGAGAGCGACCGACAATTCGCTTAAATTCGCGATTGAAGTTCGTCATGGATTGAAATCCGCATGCGAAGGCAGCTTCGCTGATTCGCGAGTTGGGATTGAGCAAAAGCGCCTTCGATTTCTCCACTCGAACTCTCGAGAGGTAGTCGGTAAAATTTATCCCAGTCGCTTTCTTGAACATCTTGCAAAAGTAATGCCTGCTGATATTAGCCACGCGGGCGATCCGCCCGAGCGACAGGGGCTCCGCTTGATGGTCCTCGATAAATTGCCGCGCTCGCGTCATATTTGTGGACTGATTGTTTGCGCGCCGTACGACCAGTTGATTCGACAAGATCGAAAGGTGTTGCGCAAAAAGACTCAGGAGCCGCAACATCGCGCGGTACCGGACAGGCGATAAAACGCATGACCGGAAATAGGCCCGCTCAAGTTGCTTCCAATCCGTCTTGTAGCCCCATGCGCGGAGCTGCCGCGTGATGCTCGCGAAGTGTTTCTTTGTCGGGTTCTTCAGCATTACTTCGCCCGTCTCGAGAAAACCGAGAATATGGTCACCTACATACACTGGCACCGCACTCTCTGAGAGTCCCGCAAACCAAGTGGCGGTGCGCGTCTTCGAGGCCAGTTCTTGTGACACATCGGTTTGAGCCCTTAGGCATGCGGCGCGGGCCTGATTGAAACGAGCCAGAATCGCAGCCAATGAATCGTCATCCGTTTTGCCATGGTGTGCAGGCGACCATGAATTGTGTGCTCGAATATTAAGCGGCAAACCCACCGCTTCGCTGAAAGCCCGTTCGTAATCTTTGAAAATCTGAGAACGCGACAGATGTAGCATGACTTCCTGATCAGAGGATCGGGATGTCGCGCCCCGTCCACAGGCGTTGCGGATCAGGCCGCTTCTTTTTGAGCGTCTCATTGGCGTCAATTATTTTTCGACACCGGGTTATTAATGGGGATTGCAGCTTCGACAGTCGGAACGCTCTCTCCTTTAGCGACACTCTTGCGCTCTGTTAATTCAGCCGCGGTCATATCCAGGCGCTCGTAATCTGAGCTACGTTGGCAGCCCTCGGCACGCCGCATGCGATCAGGGCTTTGGTCGTGTCTTTTACAGTTAGGAGGTACTTGCGCACGATAGGATGAATTGCATACGCGACTTCAGCATCTCGCATTATTTCGCGGAATTGGATTAGATGCATGTGTCGTTAACCTTGGTAGCAGAATGCCTTCAACGCGCCTTGCGCCGGACCGGTTGTGGCGTCTTCCTTCCGATCATCACCCAGTAACTGTTGAACTTGCCCCGGATTTCCCCCTTCGTTTTCCCAACGGCGCTCTGCGGCAAAATCGCTTTCTTCGTTTTGTGAACTTGCGAAAGTCAGAGATTCATGAGCGTGATCAATGAAGCGGCTCACCGTCCGTTGTCCTTATGAAGTCGTGGCGCGAGGAATAACTCGCCGAAGGTCAGCTCCCGCCGAACATCCGGCCCCCGCTTGCGAGCCGCAGCGCGAAACTTCTTGAAAAGCGCCGCGCGACCTTTTGAAGTTTTATGTTGCGCGTAGTAGAGCGCGCAGTTCTGAGTCAATGTTGGTTCCATGTTAATTCTCCCTTTATTTGCGCTGGTGGCGGATTGACGCGGGCGCTGATGTCTGAGCAATTCGTATCGAGGCATGTGACATAAGCATCCACGAACGCCACGAAACCTATTCCTGAGACGGCAGCGTCGCCCGACAAGTTCTCGAGAAATTTTTTAAGCTCATCTTTATGAGCAGCGATAGCATTCATGATGCTGTTTTGTGTGCAGAGAGAAAGGGGCCGCACACCTGCGCGATCGATTGACACTGCGATTATTAAGGAGCCAGCATACGGCTGCCACTGCCGATTAGCTAATCGTATTTACCGCCCACGCATTCATTAATCGCTCGCGCTTCTCCGAGCACGTCGCTTATTGAGCCGGCGGATCCGTCTGGCCGTCTATTCCGTGAAATACTTCGCGGCGAGGGATTGCGCGTGCGCGCCTAACACACTGGCCGCTGCTTTGCTACCGAGGAGTTTTCGCAACAAAGATTTCGCTTCATTTCTCTGCTGCTCCGACACATCGGCTTGATTAATCGCGGCGATCACTTTCTCCAGTGCCTCCGTAATCATCTGCTGCTGCGGAGTGCGTCCTGCAATCGGTGCTTGTTCCCGCTTAGAAACAGTGGATCGTCGGCTCTCATCGATAGAGATCCGGAGCGGGGCCGAGACGTCACCTTCGAGCACTTCGACGCCGAAGTCATTTATCTTGGCAAACCCGGACAACAGACCCATCCCGCTTTTATCTTCGAGAGGGGTCCAGTCGATGAGGTGATACTCCGAAAGCTGGGCCACAGCGCGCAGCCAGTCACGATGATTCATACCGCCTGGCGGCGGGACCGCGTCCTCAGCTTGGCCGAACGGAATGGGACCTTCGGCTTGCCGCTCATAAAGAAGCTGCAACAGGCATCCTCTAACGACAGAATCTTTCATTAGGGTTGCAATATCCTTCGCATCCCTCGCACCAACAACTCATCACCGCCTCAAACTTCTCCTGCGGTGGAACTATTACGCAGCTGCCGGGTCGATCCGGTTTAGTCCATGTTTAAGCGCGCGATGAATATCACCGACAGTTTCGTCGGCTCCCGTTCTCCTAAAACTGTCGAGCTCTTCAATCAGGAGCGCCTCGTACGAATCACACATGGGGCACTCGCCATTTGGCTGGACCCATTCGGGATGTTGGATCCGGAGGTCGTTGTGAATCTGTCGCCGAAGTTCGGCGTAGGTGTGAATTTCGTGAGACGCGGTCATTGGTTTGCTGAAAGATTCAACCATGGCGCGCGGCGGCTTATCTAATTTACCTCGTGGGTGAGCGCGCTTTCTTCTGAGACTAACGAATTTCATAAACGTCCTTTCATTCAGAGGTTGACTGTTCCAAATCCGCGCGGAACGAGGAACCATCCTCAGGAGGTACTACGAATAGCAGCCTCACTTCAGATGTCT
>DATASP010000242.1:0-6602 GCA_036269155.1 Candidatus Udaeobacter sp. | reverse complement strand
TCTGACGCTGCAGCTTTTTCTTGGAAAGTGTGATTACGTCGTCGTCCCGTTCGACAAAATTTTTGACACGGTCCAAAGCGGACGCGCGGATGCCGGTTTAATCATTCACGAGGGACAACTCACGTACGCACAAGCCGGTTTCGAGAAGATTGTCGATCTCGGAGAGTGGTGGAAGCGTGAAACTGGATTGCCGTTACCTCTTGGGGGCAATGTAGTGCGCAAAGATATTCCGCCAGCAGTCCGGCGCGATCTCAGCGAAATCATTCGCGAAAGCATCGATTACGGCCTGGCGCATCGAAACGATGCAGTGCGCCATTCGCTCGCGTACGCGCGCAACATCGGCAGCAAGCTCACCGATAAATTTATTGGCATGTACGTGAATGAATTTACTCGCGATTATGGTGAGACTGGGCGCGCGGCTATCCGCAAATTCCTTGTTGAGGCATGCGATAAGCGCTTCATCAAGGTTCCAATCAACCTGGAATTTGTCGAATGAATCCTCCGCGCTGTAATGCGTTGTAGCCGGGGACGGTGACCCGGTTACGCCCGGAGGCTGCGAGCACAGAAGACCGAAATTAATTTCGACTCACTAGAATTTTCTTGCCACACAGTTCACGAGGAACGTATCAATGATGACTCGGTGAAGGCACTGCTGCCAGTCAGGCGCGATCTTCTCCGTCTCTCCCGAGTCGGATCAGTTGTCATAGGGTGCGCCTTGCTCGTGTTCACCGGCTGCGGGAAAAAGGAGCCCATCGACGAAGCGAAAGCAGCCGGGAAAACAACTGCCGACTTTCCGCAGATTACTGCCGACATTTTCAAGCCAATGGATGGTGGCATTGATCTTTCGCCAGAGGAAATCATGGGTCGCAACACCTGGAACCTGTGGAGCGGTGGTAACCAGCGCTTTTGGAATCAGGCCGCACAAGACAGTTTCGGGTTGATGGATCTTTTGAAGATGCTTGATAACCGCAAATTTCCGCGTGGCGAACGTTTTAAGACCCTGGGCCTGGTAAACGAGCCCGGGTTTCGTGCCGCTGGCAAGCCCGATGAATTTGGGTTGTGGCTGGACGAGCAAGTCCAACCGGAACCGGAAGGCATCGACCAAACCGTTTACGGCAAACCCTCCGGCGTTCTTGGTTTTCGCCTTTTTCCAAATCCCGAATTCAACGATGAAGCGCGCAAGAAATGGGACGGCGATCGTTTCATGAACGATCCAACTTATTACAATGATAACAGGCTCGTCCGTCCGTATCGCGTCGGCATAGCGTGCGGTTCGTGCCACATTTCGCCAAATCCGAGTAATCCACCGGAGGACCCGGAAAACCCGCGCTGGGAAAATCTCGCGTCGGCGATTGGCAATCAGTACATCAACGAGGGGAAAGTCTTTGCCTGCAATGTGGAAAAGGGCGGCTTCTTCTACGAGATGCTTGCCGCGCAGCCGCGCGGCACTTCCGATACTTCGCGGATAGCGACGGATCACATCAATAATCCGAATGCAATCAACGCAATCTTCTTGCTTGCCGAACGCGAACGAATCGCGGCGACGGAAAAAGTGGCTGGCGGGGCGCTGGCGTTGTCCGGCGAAAAAGAAGACATGTCGCCGGTTCCGCACATCTTAAAGGATGGCGCAGATTCAGTCGGCGTCGCCGGCGCAACCATCCGTGTCTATGTCAACATCGGCATGTTTTCGGAGTATTGGTTGACGCGCCACAACCGCTTGCTCGGCCTTACGCCACAAAAACCGTTTGAGATTCCTTATGCGCAGGAGCATTCGGTTTTCTGGCGCGCCACCGAGGAACGCCTTGCCAACGTTGCTGCTTTTTTCCGCCAGCTAAAACCATTTCACCTCGCCGATGCGCCCGGCGCACAGACGTACCTCAAAGCGGATGCAACCGTGATGACGCGCGGAAAGGAAGTTTTCGCCGAAAGCTGCGCAGTTTGTCATTCGAGCAAACAGCCGCCGGCGAATATCGATCCGCATTCCGGCGAAGGAAAGGAGTGGTTTCGCGCTGAGGTGATGAAGCCCGATTTCCTGGAGAACAACTTTCTGTCGAACGACAAGCGTTATCCTTTGACGAAAATCGAAACCAATTCCGCGCGCGCATTCGCGACAAACGCAAAAGCCGGTCACGTTTGGGACAACTTTTCCTCCGTGACTTACAAGGAACTTTCCCCCGTGGACGAGCTCGAATTTTTCAACCCGTTTGATGAGACGCACCCGATCAAATTCAAACCGAAAGAGCTGAATGTCGCGCCCGGTTATTATCGGACGCCTTCTCTGGTCAGTGTCTGGAGTTCCGCGCCGCTGTTACACAACAACATGCTTGGAAAATTCACCGGCGATCCTTCGGTAGCGGGTCGCATCGCCGTGTTTAACGATGCCATTGAAAAATTGCTCTGGCCGGAAAAACGACTTAACAAGGATTCCATCTGGCGGACGCAGAACGATTGCTCGTTGCATTTACGCAAGGAATTTGTGCCACGAGAGCTCCATGCGATCCGAGCAATGGCCGATAATGACGGGTACATCAAAGTCGGGATGATCCCTAAAGGCACGCCCGTGAACTTGGTCGCCAATCTCGACCCGGACTCTGAACACAAGGCTGTATTTATTAAAGCCGTGGGAAAATTGGTCAAGCTTAAGGTCCTGAAACCTTCACGCGACGAAGCCGCGGCCGAATTCAACCAGCTCATTCCGGACCTGCTCGCGGCAAACAAGTGTCCGGACTTCATCGAGGACAAGGGTCATTATTTCGGCGCAGACTTACCAGACACCGATAAGCGCGCGTTGATCGAGTATTTGAAAACGTTCTAAGCGCGCAACTTTAAACGAAAGGAGAAAACGTGGCAGTTACAGTTCCAGAAATGTTGAAAATGTCGCAGGCGCAGCTCGACGATTTGTTCACTCAAAGTCCAGTAGGCGAAATCCCAAGCGGAGAAGCCAAAGGCACGGCGATCATCGGACCGGGAACGACTTACACCCAGGACATGGCCAGCTTCGTAAATCATTTTGCGTGGCAGGGAAAAATTTTCGATCCAGCAAAGGGAATTTTGCGAAACAAGATCTTGCCCTTTGGGCTCAACGCGATCATTGCCAGGGTGTACAAAGGCCCGAGTTGGATGGACAACAAAGAGTGCATTGTTCTCGACTATTCGGAGACTTCGTTGGTCGCGCACTGGGTCCGTGACGAGATTCGAGAAGTCGCACCACACGTCTATCTCGGCAAAGTTTACCTGGGCAAAAAGCGATTGATTGATTTCGCGCTTGAGTTTCCGGCGTCAGGGTGATCGCCATCGTCCGGCCATGGCCGAGGTTCCAGATCAGCCTGCGGAAATCCGGCGCTCGCGCTGGTGGATTCTGTTGCTCGTAGTTGTTGCGGTCATCGCAGTCGGCTTTTCGTATCTGATCTGGCGCTTTACGCGTGACGATCCAATCAGATACGCCGACGCGGAAGAGCATTTCAAATACGGCTCAACCGGCGGAGAACGTGAATCGGGCATTCCCTACTGGATTTGGAAAGTGCTGCCAAAAATGTTTCCAGAGTATTTGCCCGGCAAAACGTACACGCCGGGGCGCGAATACGCCTCGCTAGGTTTTCTTTACGAGCCCGGCAAAGATCTGCCGATTGGAGTTTCGCGTCGGAACACCCAGGGACTCGATCGCGTCTTTTTGAATTGCGCGATTTGTCACGCCGGTTCCGTGCGCGAAACGCCACAAGTTCGCGCCGTCATCTACGCTGGGATGCCGTCGAACACCGTCGATCTGGAGGGATTCGAGCGTTTCATTTTCGCCTGCGCAACCGACCAGCGCTTCAACGCTCCTCGAATGATGGCCGAGATTGAAGGGATCGGCGGCAGATACGATTTCATCAACCGATTCCTCATGCGCTATTACGCGATCCCGTTCATGCGCGAGCGATTGCTCATGCTGAAAGGTCATTTCCGTTTTGCCGACTGGGAGCCGGATGCTGGTCCCGGCCGGACCGACACGTTTAATCCCGCCAAAACGCTTCTGGAATTTCCCTTGGAAAAGCTGGAAACGCGAGAGTTGGTTGGGCTCTGCGATTTGCCATCGATCTGGCTGCAAGGCCTGCGCAAGGAAAAAAACATTCACGCCCACTGGGATGGCAATAACAGCATGATGGAGGAGCGCAATAAGAGCGCGGCATTTGGCACGGGCGCGTTTCCGCCAACGATTGATCTTAAACAAATGGCGCGAATAGAGCAGTGGCTGCTCTATAAGGAGCCACCCAAATATCCGTTTCCGATCGATGCACAGCTCAGCGCTCAAGGCGAAAAACTCTACGCCGAATACTGCGCAAGTTGTCACGGTCGTAACGGCCGCGATTTTAATGGCGAACGCGTCGGCGACATCGTGCCGATCCCCCAAATTGGCACAGACCCTCACCGGCTTGATTCGTACACCGAAGAGCTCGCGGTGACGCAGAACACGCTTTATGCAGGCTATCCGTGGCGGTTCAGTCATTTCCGAAAAACTTTCGGGTACGCAAATCTACCGCTCGACGGCGTCTGGCTGCGTGCGCCGTACCTGCATAACGGTTCGGTGCCGACGCTGCGTGACTTGCTGAATGTGAGCGGCGAACGTCCGCAGGTTTTTTACCGCGGCTATGATGTGTTCGACCAAGCCAAGGTGGGATTCGTTTCTGATGTCAGCCGATTCGATGACGAAGGGCGGAGCAAGGATGAACCGGCAAACCCAAGGCAATACTTCAGGTTCGACACGCAAGTAAAACCGGGCGGTGCGACACCGCGTGATCGGAATGAAGGCAATTCGAATGTGGGGCACGAAAGACCCGAATACGGAACGATGCTCTCTGCTCAGGAGAAAGACGCAATCGTGGAATATTTGAAAACATTCTGACCAAATCCGAAAGCCAATGACGTTCACGCAATGTAATGACAGCGCCCGAAAAGCGACGCGACGACGTGCGGACTCCAAAAGTCCCGCGACTGCGGGACGAAATCGAAAAGCGTTCTCTTTGCATTTCGCACTGCCTGCCCGCCTGTGTGCGGGAAGTGCTTTGGGAGTGCGATGCGTCCCCGCATCGCTTTCACTCTGCCAACCTCCCGTTTGGAATTTGGTTATTGGAACTTGGAGTTTTTAGACCGCAATGAGTCTTTCGCCGAAAAAGAAACGCATCCTTTGGATCTCCGCGATTGCGATCGTGATCCTGATCGCACTTGGGGGTTGGTTTACCTGGAAAAAATTTTTCCGCGAAGAAAAGGAAGTCTTCGCGAACGAAGAAGAACATTTCAAATACGGTTCGCTCGGCGCGGAGGGCGATCGCGGTATTCCGTATTATCTCTGGCTCGTTCTGCCACGTGTTTTTCCCGACCTGATGCCGGGACCAGGCGGCTACAAATCGCTTGGCGTGGTTTGGGAAGAGGGCCATGAAATTCCGGTCGGCTTTTCAAAAAAGGTCGTTGGGTTCGAGCGAATCACTAACAACTGTGCCGTCTGCCACACCGCAACCTATCGGTTGACTGAGGACGAAGTGCCGCACGTTGTCGTTGCGGGGCCGGGTCACACCAACAACGTGCAAAGAATGCTGAGGTTTCTATTCAAAGCTGCGCACGATCCCCGGTTCAATTCGGACATCATCATGAATGAGATCCGGCTCGTTAGCGCGAACAACTATGGCAATGGCGGACTCTCATTTATCGATCGACAAATTTACCGTTACCTGTTGATTCCGTTGACCAGGAAAGCGCTGCTGCAACAGGAAAAACAATTCACCTGGATGGAGCGCTTTGTCACCGGGGGCAAGCCAAAGCCGGATTGGGGTCCGGGCCGGGATGATGCCATGAACCTGACGAAGTATTTCATGACCAGCATGGCGGAGGACAACACATTTGGTCCCACCGATTTTCCGTCGATCTGGAATCTGGGAATCCGCAGCGGGAAAGATAATGCCGGGAAACAGATGTTGTTGAACTGGACTGGCGACACACCGGCGGTGCGCTCGGTTCTGATCGATTCGGCACTCGGTCTTGGCGCACCCGCACAGCCGTGGTTTCTCCAGCGCATGGCCGATCTCGATCATTATCTGAGCAACCTGCCGCCGCCACAGTGGCCGTTTGCTCTAACAAATCCGATCAACCAGCAAATGGCGAGTGAAGGCAAAACGATTTACACGCGCGACTGCGCAGCATGTCATGAACCGCGCGCTGAATTTACAAACAAGGTGGTTCCTATCACCGAGATTAAGACTGATCCGGAGCGGATGTATTCCTGGTCCAAAGATGCAGCAGCGGAGGCAAATCGCCGTGTCAAGAAATTGGGCATTGATCGTCCACCAATGGTGGAAACCCAAAATCCATACGGATACGTTTCACCTCCCTTGGATGGAATCTGGCTCCGCGCGCCCTACCTTCACAACGGCTCCGTCCCGACGCTACAGGATTTGCTGAATCCGCCTGATCAGCGTCCGCAGACTTTTCATCGCGGCTATGACGTTTTCGATCCGGTAAAAATAGGATTCAAAGAACCGGCTCCGCGATCAACGGGGCCTAATGGCACATTAACGGAGTCGTATTTTCTTTTCGATACCCGAGAAAAAGGAAACGGCAGTCAGGGTCAC
>DATASP010000241.1:0-16984 GCA_036269155.1 Candidatus Udaeobacter sp. | reverse complement strand
GCACCGCCTGTCCGGGGTGGGGGCGAAAGCGAAACTCAGTCCGAGAGAAGAGGAGCTCCGGCAGGATCACTTTGCCGCCGAATTTGAAGTTGGCTGTTACAATCAAGGAATGCAATTTTGGCCCCTCATCACCACTAAATGAGCTTGATGCCATTATAACATTGGAAAAGACATTGGAAAATCATACGTTCGCTCGATGCGGGGTCCCTGGAGAGAGCTGTTCACGTCGAAGGTGGAAGCGCCGGTGCGCTGGGATCGATGGGATCTACTGGCTTCTGTCGTCGGTGTGTTCACTGTCCTTTGGGTCTTTGCGCTTAAGCTCAAAGCATTTTACGATCTCGGTTATTCATCCGACCTGTTTATGCAGGTTCAGAATGCTCGAAGTTGGCTTGAGGGACGAGGCTTGCTCCAAGATAACTTTTCTGGAAACGTGCTTGCTACGCACACCCATTTTCTGCTTGTGCCGCTTGGACTTATAGCGAAGCCGTTCGGCGCACCAGGCTTGCTATTTGTCCTCGCGGCGTTTGTAGGAGCGACTTACTTCTGGGCAGCGCGTGTGCTGCGCCTCCTAGGCGTCGCTGGGCCTGTCGCCGTCATCGCAGCTGCAGTGCTCCTTGCCGCGCCACTTTCCGTTGCGTTCTATCAAGAGTTGGGCTTCGGGTTCCATGTCGAGATTCTCGCCCCAACGTTATGTTTAGTCCTGTTCTATTTCCTACTTCAGCAGCGGATGATCCCCTCAATTGTGACAGCACTAGCTGTCATCAGCGTGAAGGAGGATGCGCCAATTGGAGCGACTGTGGTGGCGATCGTAGCGGGCGTTGAGACATGGATTTCCTCACGGGAGAAACGCGCGCGCTACCGTTTTAACTGGCCTGCGGCGATCACAATTCTGTTGTCGGTTTGCGCTGTCCCTCTCCTGCTAGCGATTTCCTGCTCGCAGCCGCCAACAATGTACGTTCGCCACTCGGTTGATCGCCTTGGTATCGTGGCACCGGGAAGCTTATCCAGTCCCGGAGCGCTTTTCGGCTTTGTCGCTGCCAACATTCCTCATTGGCTTAGTAGCGACGTCGTCCGTCGATGGTTGTGGATAATGATCGTAGGCAGCTTTGGAACAATCTTGTTGCGTCCGTATTACTTAGTTGTTGGTGTTCCTACAACGGCGGTCGCATGGCTCATGAACCGGAACGACCTCCTGTGGGCGCCACGTTTCTCTTCGGCCGAGGCGCTGCTTTTGTGTATCACGTTGGTAGGTTGTGCTTCGATTGCGCACGCTGCGCAGTCCTGCAGCAAATGGACGCGAACAGCAGTGCTTACAACCACAATTGCAATCGTAGCACTGTCGGCGTCCGCGCAACTGGTGCTTGTGCCGCACGTGTACTGGGCATATCGACTTCGCCCCGTCAGCTTTTACTCGCCGCAGGATCGACAAGAGGCAGACGCGGTGTTTGCGCACTACCGCCGTGAAGGCAAGCCCGAAGAACCTGTAATTGCCTCAACCTTTCTTTTTCGCTACGCGCACGATCGAAACCTTTTCTGGCTCGATCGACTGCGTGGCCGGCCTGCGCCCATTTGGATTCTTGGCGATAGCGCTGACCCCTATGTCCGGTTCAGGATCAGCGCCGACATGATAGATTCAGCCTCTGGAATCAAAATGGAGGACTACACTGTCATTGATCGTCGCGGCCGCTTCGTCCTGCTAAGGAGGAAGGACTGGCGACAGCGGGAAGACAAAGCAACGCGGGTTGATACGAGCTTATCGCCGTAACATAACTACAGCTGCGGCAATTAGCGTCGCGTTAGAGTGACGGTAAAGAAAGCTGCATAGGCGCGCGGCAAGCGCCGACTGAGGGCGAGATCTACGGGAAATAACATACGATAAAGAAAACGTGGAACTGGCAGCCTATGCGATATTCCGCCAGTAACCATGTACGACAGTGCGCTGAAAGGCCTGGCTGACAAAGTCGTAAGATCGAAGTTATCATTTAAGCGTTGCAGCCATTCAGCGTTTTGAAAAAAGATCAGCCACGGCAGCGCGATGTTGGCCGATGCTAGCGGCCCCTGCACTTCGCCCAGCTCAGGCTCGGAGATTCGAAGATCAACTGCTTCGTGATGCAGGTACTTGAAAATGAAGGTTGATAGCACGGAAAAAAAAGGCTCAGTCGCGATCACTTTTCCACCTGATTTCAACTTGCTGGCCGCGCGGTTCAGAAATGCAATCGGTTTTTTCAGGTGATGCAATACGTTAGTAAGCGTAATAACATCAAGGCTGTTGTCTTTAACAGCGTCCAACTTGTCGATTTCGTGGCAGTCAAACACGAGGTCGAGATAATCCAGATCAAGCACGTCGCTCGTTACAACATTTGAGAGAAATTGCTTCAGGGGCGAAGTGCCGCTTCCTATTTCTAATATCGACAGTGCCGCCGGATTGGGAAGGTCCTTGAACTGATCACGATAAAGCTCGCGATACCAGAAAAGAAGATTCTTATTAGTGCCGAGTCGTGCCCGGTTACGCAATGTTGCGGCACGATCATTCGCCTCCTCGCTTTGCACAATGATCGTGCTGCTCATTTGACGGCCCGAATATACAGCGAACCGGCGAACTCCGAGATCACCGGCATCCTTTCCAGAAATCGGCCGACGGAGTTCAGTCGATTAACTAGAGGAACTGGCGTTTTCGGGTGCAGAAAATCGAATGGATCAATTCGAACTTCACGATAGCCTGTTACTTCGAGCAGCCGCCGGAGCGGCCATCGAAAAAATGCGGTTTCATCCGGTGAGTCGCCAAGTTTTCGCTTAACCCAGGGCACATTCTTCTGTATCGCGATCTGAGGGTTCAACATGTTTGGCTCTGTAAAGCAAATTGTGCCGGCGGGCTTTAACACCCGGTAAATTTCGCGTAAGGCGTCCTGGATCTCGAGGTGATGTAAAACCGAGCTGCCCACGACGGAATCAAAGACGGCATCGGAATAGCTTAAATCATAAGCGTTTTGGATTTCGTAACGAACGTTTGGCGCAGAACAATTCGACCTCGCGATCTCCAGAAGCTCGGGCGAGACATCAAGCGCGACGATCTCCGCTCCTGACCGCGCCAGTTCGCGAGTGAAATAGCCAGTGCCACATCCCAATTCAAGAACACGCATCCCCGGCGCAAGATGTTTGCTAAGCATGTTAACCCGGCGCGCCCAGCGCAGTTTCCCAGCTGGGCTTTCCCAATTCCAAATCTCCCCCGCCCCGTGTTCGGCCAGGAAGCGACCGTGTTGAATTTCTTTGGCAATGCGTTCTTGCACTAAAAAACTTTCTCTACCTGTGGATTTGAAACTCGCACGCCCTGCTCACCAGTTCGAAAACGTCGGGACCTGACAGCGACTTAGTATCCGAGTTTCAACTTCAAGAAGCCGTGCCAGCACATCTTTAGCATGACAAGTCCGTGTCGAAACACCTTGGTCATCTTTGTCGAACCATAGATGCGTTCCTGGTAATGGACGGGCAAGTCCAGAATTTTAAGGTTCAACTTTGCGGCGCCGAACAGCAGTTCATAGTCTCCCCAACGATCCTCGATTCCCCAGCATCCGAGCATCGGCTTAATGCGCTCCCAGTCGCTTCTCCAGAGGACTTTTGTGCCGCACAGCGTGTCCTTTACTCTTTGTCCAAGCAGATACGTAAAAGCGACGCTGAAAAATTTGTTGCCCAACATGTTTGCTCCGTTCATTGCTCCTTTTGGCACGGGATAGACCAAGCGCGATCCATTGACAAACTCCGCCTGGCCCGAAACGATAACATCGACGAAGTAAGGCAGCTCCTCGGGAATCGTCGTTAGGTCGGCATCGAGAATCATCAAAATGTCGCCTGTTGCAGCGTCGAAGCCTGTCCAGACATTTCGCGACTTGCAAACTCCCGGCCCATGCTCAAGCCGAATATTTTTCTCCGGGTAACGTGATTGCACCCGCAACACTTCTTCAGCGGTTCCGTCTGTCGATTGGTCGTCACAGAAAATTAACTCTGTCCGTCCCGCTAGAGGCGGAATGCGGCGAACCGCGTCCTCGACGTTTCCTTTCTCGTTCTTGCATGGAATGATCACCGATACGGCAAGCGCCTCCGGTAAAACTGGCGGCGGCAGCATTCGCGCGACAACTACCTGTGTCATGCAGAGTTTGCTCAGAAACGGGAGGCGCGCACAAAAACGGTTTAGAAAACCAGACAGCAACGGCAGATATTTCGGTAAAAGCGCGATTCGATGCGTCTCGAGAGCTTCAAAACCGGCAAGCTTCAACAAGTTTCGGACATCGGTAGTGGAAAGCCAGTTCTGCTCGGTGCGGGGCACCTTCATCCCGGCCCATTCGGCGAAAGTAACGAACGGTTCCCAAAGGTGATTGTAAGTTGTTACCAACACGCGCGTGTGCCTCTTGCAAAGTGGCCTCAAATTCCGCAGCGCTTGAAGCACGTCTACGGTATCGCCAATATCGTTAAAGAGAATGTAATCGAATGTTTCATCTGGATTGAAAGCCTCTTGGAACTCCTGCTTGTCTGGAAAAGCGACTGCGAATTCAAACGATGGATTTCGTTGCTGCGCGATTTCCACGATCTCCTGGCAGATCTCAATGCCTTTGCCATTACTTGGCTGGACAACCGACAGGAGATTGCCGGTGCCGCAGCGAACCGATAGGACCTTTTTCCCAGGCTCCACCAGGAACCGGAACAAACGGTTTAGCAGTTCATAATAGTATTTGTTACGGTTAATCCAGCTCTCGCGACGAGCAGCAATCCTGGCCAGCTGATCACGTGTTCGCTCACGTCTTTCCTCGAGCGCAGCTGGCCCCCAACTTTCCGCAATTGGCTCGCGCTGATTTGAAAAAGCGCTAACCTTCTCGCTCTCATTTAATGGCGGATTGGTATTCATCGGACCCGCAGCAGGCCTTGGCACAACAGCTTCTTTCATACCTGGCGGCTCTCAAGGTTGTATTTGAAGATCGCATAAATCGCCCTGAAACCATCTTTCCAACTGATCTTCTTGCCCTCAGCGTAGGTGCGTCCGCTGTATGAGATCCCCACTTCGTAAATTCTGCAGCCCGTGCGAGCGAGTTTAGCAATAATTTCCGGCTCAACTCCGAAACCATCTTCTTCTATTCGAATCGACTTGATGAGTGGCGCCTTGAAGGCTTTGTAGCCTGTTTCCACGTCGGTCAGATTAATGTTGGTGAGCATGTTTGAGAGCAACGTCAGAAATTTGTTGCCAACCATGTGCCAAAAGAAAAGGACGCGATGTGGTCGCCCGCCCATGAAACGGGAGCCAAGAACCACGTCTGCCTTGCCTGACATAAGCGGCTCAAGAAGCAGAGGATAATCTTCGGGGCTATATTCGAGATCTGCGTCCTGGACGAGAATGAAATCCCCAGTTGCGGCTGCGAACCCGCTGCGCAGGGCCGCTCCCTTACCCTGATTCACCGGATGATAAATGATCTGATCAACCAGCGACGACAGTCTCTCCCGGAGCAGAGTCTGCGTTCCGTCCTTTGAGCAATCATCGACGACAATAATCTCTTTGCTCTTCAAGGGTGCATTGCAAACTGCCTCTACGATCTTCTCGATCGTGTCCTTTTCATTGTAACAGGGGATTACGATTGAGATTTTCATCTTCTAACAAGGCTATCCGGAAGCAGTGGCAGACCATATTTCGCTCGAATCTAATCGGCAAGCTTTCGCTAAGGACCAAGTTGAATGGAGCTCTGCTCACCACCGGCCAGAAAGACTTCATAAACCGTTGTAAGCGCTGGCGGCACAGTAGTTACTGGTTGGGCTGCGTGCTCTGCGAGCATATTCATTTGCAAAAAGTTGTGTTTCGCCTCGGGGAAGATCGAGTTCTCATCTGTAAAGGTCAGGAATAACGTCTTCTTTTGTTGTGGAAACAATGCTTTAACCGTTACTTCCGCGTCCGGTTTTTCAGCAGACCAGTTTTTGAAGATCGACCAAATGTCTCGCAGCTTTTTCCTGATTTCGCGCCGGCACAATGCTTGCATTTGCTTTCCGATCCCCCAATCGACGCTGTAAATGGCATCCAACTGTTTCCCGTTAGTGTTCAGATAATCCGCGAGTTCTTCCACACGCGGGCTCCACCGGCCGCGAAAAAGATTTGGATCACCGAAACGGCAGAAGTGACTCTGTAAACCTTGAATCTGAAAGCCTGCCCAGATCACTACAGCAAGTCCGAAAAAGATTGTTGCAAGACGGCGCCCCCAGACTGGGAGAATTTTTGCAAAGACAAAGGCTGCAGCAAAACAAGCAAGCACATCGAGGGGAAACAGCATCAGAGTGTGGTGCGGACCTCCGGCTTGGGGCGTCATCACGATTTCTGTGAAAACCACCACGAACATGATCAGGCACCAGATGCTGAACCGAAGAGCCCGCGAATGAACTTGAAAACGCGACCGCGGCTTGGAGCAACAAAACGCAAGCGTCAGCAATAAAAAACCTGCGGCCGCTGCTAACATCACCCAGCCTGGCCACAACGGGATCCGCGGCGGCTTCTTGAACCAGTGAAATGCGGTGGCAGAACCCGTGGAACTGGCTTCGTAGATCGCCCAGAAATGTAAAAATTTTCTCGAAATCAAGTGCAACTGCGGCAACGCCACCAGTGGCAGCACGAACCACAAAACCGTGGCGGCCCCAGTCGCAGCAATCGTTATCAAGATCACAGCACTCAGACCCTTTGGTGCGTTCTTGAGCCTTGCACCAATCTCCCCGCCGTAAACGGCAGCAGTTGCCACAACCAGTGCCACGATGAACCAGACGAAATTAAACTTGTCGAAAAAACCGAGGCCGCATGCCACGAACACGCCAATTAAAGACCAAGAGAGAAGACGCGGCGTCTCCAGCCATTTTACCAGGAAATACAGACAGAGCGCCTTAAAGAAAAGCATGAGCACGACCGGGCCCCAGTCCACCTTCGTTTGTAAAACGAAGCCAGGGTGAACAACGCACGTGGCAGTGAATGCAACCGCCCATGCGGGCGACAACACCCTCCGGACGACCGCGTATCCCAGCGCCAGAGTTCCGCACGAGATTAAAATGACGGGCAGGCGGATAGTCAAAGCTGAGATGCCCAAGAGCCGAAAAATTGGGGCGTAAATCCACGCTTTCAACGCACCAATGTAGGGAAAAATCATGAGCGGAATGCCCAGCCAACTTCGATAAGGCGCTTGGAGAGATGCGTGCCGTCCCATCGCAGCAGGCACGAAAAGCAGTTCGTCGTAGTAAAGCCCTGGAGAATGTATGCGATAGCTCGCGAAGCCTACAAAGGTGAGCATCAAACCGAACAGTGCAAGCCTTTCGCCCAACCCCCAAGTCGTAGAGGCGCGCATTGACGGCGAGAAAATCATAGCGATTGAATTTTTGTAACACAGCGCGCAACGCGAGCGCCATTAGATTTCCCGGCTATTTTATTTTGTCTGGGCGTCGCGCTGAGCAAATTGCGCTGGAGAAAAGGAACAGCCGTGCTTGACTGATAGGTTCGACATTCTTCGTCAGAATGCCTGCGCAAGTCATCAAAATTAGCGGTGCCCGCCAGCACAATCTCAAGAACCTCCATGTGGAGATCCCACGGGAGAAGTTTGTCGTCATCACAGGCCTGAGTGGTTCGGGGAAATCCTCGCTGGCTTTCGACACTCTTTACGCCGAGGGGCAACGCCGATACGTGGAGAGTCTCTCTGCTTATGCGCGGCAATTCCTTGATCAAATGGAAAAGCCGAATGTCGATTTTATCCAAGGACTCTCTCCTGCGATTGCGATCGAGCAGCGCAGCGCCGGCGCCAACCCAAGATCGACAATCGCGACCACCACTGAAATCTACGATTATCTGCGGGTCCTCTTCTCCGCCGTGGGGCAGCCGCACGATCCGCTTACCGGCCGGCCACTGAGCCGCCAGACGCCTCAGCAGATTGTCGATCAAATCCTCGCGTACGAAGCGGGCTCCAAAATCATCGTGGTGGCGCCTCTCATCGAGAATCAGCCGGGCGAGTTCCGCGATGTGATCGAAAAGCTCAGGCGCGAAGGATTCGTTCGCGCGCGCATTGATGGCCAGCTTATGGAGCTCGATCGCCCCGAGCCGATCCGGCTCAACAAGAACAAGCGGCATACGATTGAGGCGGTGATTGATCGATTGGTCATTCGCGAGGGAATTCGCGTGCGCCTGACAGATTCAATTGAGACTGCGCTCAAGTTGGGTGGCAATCGCATTCTCGTGCTGCGAGAAATTTCAGCGCACGCCCAACAGCCACCCTCTAATACGGCATCAGAGCAGTGGGAAGAACTGCGGTACTCTACGGATTATGGAAACGCGGAGACAGGATTCACGTTAAGCGATCTAACGCCCAGACATTTTTCCTTTAACAGTCATCTCGGGGCATGCCCGGCTTGCCATGGGCTCGGCACGCAATTGGCCTGCGATCCAGACCTGATGATCTCCGATCCTGGCAGAACGCTGGCCGAAGGGGCAATCACGCCCTGGCGACGCGGGACAAAGCGGATGCAAGCATATTACCGGCATCTGCAAAAGGCGCTGGTAAGACATTTTCATGTCGATGAGAACGTTCCGTTTAGCGATTTGCCGGAGCAATTCAAACAAGCCCTTTACTTCGGCACCGATGGGACGCCGATTGAAATGAGCTTCTCCGAGAATGGACAAAAGAAAGTCACGAAGCCATTCGAGGGACTCCTGCCGCAGATGCAGCGCCTTTATGAGGAAACCCAGAGCGAATTCACCCGTAACCGCATTCGCTCGTTCATGACGCGCGAACCCTGCAAGGTGTGCAATGGTGCGAGGCTTAAGCCGGAAATCCTCGCTGTCACGATCAAAGATCGGAATCAACGCGAATTGAACATTCACCAGTTCAGCGAGCTTACGATCAAAGCGGCCGCACGGTTTGTTTCAGAACTCGAGCTAACTCCGCAGCAACACACCGTCGTGAAGGATGTGATGCGTGAAATTCAGTCGCGCTTACAATTCCTCGTTGAAGTTGGGCTCGGCTATCTCACGCTCAATCGCCAGAGCGGCACTCTCTCCGGGGGCGAAGCACAGCGGATTCGATTGGCGACACAGATCGGCTCCGGCCTTGCTGGAGTGCTTTACATTCTGGATGAACCAAGCATTGGGCTGCACCAGCGCGACAATGGTCAGTTGCTGGGCACCCTGCGGCGCCTGCGTGATCTCGGCAATTCCGTGATCGTAGTTGAACACGATGAAGAAACGATCCGGGCGGCCGACCACATCATCGATCTAGGGCCCGGGGCGGGACCGCGTGGAGGCGAAATCGTAGCGCAAGGGAAACTTAACGACATCGTGTCTGCCAAGAATTCCTTGACCGGCGATTATCTTTCTGGCAGCGCGCGAATTTCCGTTCCAAGACAGCGCGTCAAACCGCGACCCCGCAACCAATCCGAAGGCTGGCTAACACTGGTCGGAGCGACGGAGAACAACTTGAAAGATATCACAGTTTCTTTCCCACTCGGCTGTTTGACCTGCGTCACCGGTGTCTCGGGCAGCGGTAAATCCACTCTGGTGGACGACATTCTGCGGCGCGCTCTGTTTCGGCGTTTCTATAATGCGAAAGAAAAACCGGGTGCGCATGGGGCCATTCGCGGAGTGGAACAGATCGACAAGGCGATTGTGATCGACCAGAGTGCAATTGGACGAACGCCACGCTCAAACCCCGTCACCTACACGGGCGCATTTACGCCGATTCGCGAGCTATTCAGCCAGCTGCCTGTGGCGCGGGTGCGCGGTTACGACGCCGGGCGTTTTAGTTTCAACGTTAAAGGCGGCCGCTGCGAAAATTGCGAAGGGGGCGGATTAATTAAGATCGAGATGCACTTTCTGCCGGACGTATATGTCGAATGCGAAGTGTGCCATGGGCAGCGGTACAACCGTGAGACACTCGAGATTACTTACAAAGGTAAGAATATTGCCGATGTTCTCGATATGACGGTGGATGAGGCGGCGCGCTTTTTCCGCAACGTGCCCAGCATCTCGGAAAAGTTAAACTCATTGCTCGACGTAGGTCTCGGTTATTTGCGACTTGGCCAAGCCGGGACAACTCTCTCCGGCGGGGAAGCACAACGGGTAAAGCTCGCCACGGAGCTTGCGAAAAAGGCAACCGGGCGCACCCTTTACATTCTCGATGAGCCAACGACCGGACTGCATTTCGCCGACATTGAGAAATTGCTGCAAGTGCTGATGAAGCTGCGCAATGCGGGTAATACTGTGATTGTGATTGAGCACAACCTGGAGATGATCAAATGCGCCGACTGGATCATCGATCTGGGACCTGAAGGTGGCGAAGGTGGCGGTGATCTCGTTGGAGCCGGTCCGCCGGAGGAGATCGCAGCACTCCCCGATAGTCATACGGGGCGATATTTGCAGTCGATGCTGGAGAAGAAATGAGTTTTAAAAAAATAGGACTCAGTTTTCTGCTTGGCATACTCGCCCAATTCGCCCGCGCGGACATTTCCGCTGAGATTACTGAAGCGAGCGCGCCGCTAACACAGGGCGTTCCGGAAGTAGCGGTCGCGAGGTTGCAGGCGCTGTTAAATAAGAATCTACCTGAAACCGAATGGCGCGTCGTTGCCGAGAAACTTGCCGAAGCGCAGGTGGTTGCAAGAGAGCCAGAGGATACGCTGGTTTTGGTGGCAGACCCTCGATTACGCGGACTGCCATGGGCCAAATTCTGGCGCGCCCAAGCTTTGGCCGGCCTGAACCGGTGGGCTGACGCGCTGCCGTTGTATGAGGAACTGACGACCGACCGAGCATCGGCCTTTTTTGGAGCAGCCGTATTTGGCACGGGGGAGATGCTGCGCGCGTTAGGAAAACAGCAAGAAGCGCTGAGGAAATTTGACCTTCTGCTCCATGATAAAAAATGGGGTACCCGCGCGCAGTTACGAGCAGCCGAACTGTACATTGAAATGGCCGATGCTTCTAACGCGCAGCGCCTGCTGGCAGAAATGCGACCGACATCGGTGGCGGAGCGAAGAGAACGGCGGGTGTTACGCGCGCGGCTGGAGCTAATCTTGCAGCGGCCTGAGAGAGCAATCGGTATGTTTCAAGCGCTTTTAAAAAGGCCGGAGGGAACACCCCATGCCACGCTAATCGCGGCGCTCTTCGGCATAGCCGATGCACATTTGCGACTAAAGACGCCGGAAACTGGAGATGATTTCATCGAACGATTTATCGACCGTCACCCAGCGGACCCGGATCTCCCTCTTCTCTTTGCAAAACTGGATGAGCTGTATCGCGCGGAGCACAAGCCGTCCCGCAGCGAACTGGAGAAATGGGTGCGCAGGCCGGAACAACCACGGCGAACTTTTGCCCGATGGTATCTGGCACGGTTAGAAACTCGCGCCGGGCGTCGGGAGCGAGCTCGGGAACTATTTTCCGATCTACAGGCCGGTACTAAATCCCCGACGTTCGCGCCGGCTCTGCTTGAGTTTGCGCAATTTGAAGTGGACGACGGGCATTTGGATGAGGCGATTTCGATTTTGGATCAGGCGCGTCTGCTGCATCTCGAGCCAACTTTGCTGGCTCGGATCAATTTTTTGTCCGCCCAAGTGAATTATCTGGCAAAGCGATTTGACACAGCGACGGCGGGTTTTGAACAAATCGCGCATTCCAATTCGCCCTGGACAAAAATTGCCCTGCTTAATGCGTCCAGCGGTTGGCTGCAACTTGGTAATCATGTTCGCTTCGCAGCTGATTACGCTGAGTTGGAGAAGCAAGGCGGCGGCGAAGAGGCGCGAGCGAATCTGCGATTGGAGGAAGGTTTGATGCAGGCGGCGAAGGGCGATAAAAGAGCGGCGGCGTCGCTGCAGCAGTTCATTCGGGATTTCCCCAAAAATCCGCGTGTGTCCGAGGCTTGGGTAAGCCTGGCTGAGCTGGCTTTTCACTCCTCGCCGCCGCGGTTCGATGAAGCACGAAAAAATCTGGCTCGCGCAGCAGAGTCGAGACCAACCGCCGCGGCCTCCGAACGCGCCGATTATCTCAGCATTTGGATGGAGGAATCAGCGCACGGAAACGAGATGCAAGTGATTGATCTGGCAAAGCGCTTTCTGGAGCAGCATGGTAGTTCACCATTCGCTTCGGAGGTTCGAATGAAATTGGCGGAGCTTTATTATCGGCGCCAGGATTTCGCAAACGCGCAGACGCAGTTCGAAATTATCGCGCAACAGAATCCCGATGACTCTCTCGCGGAAAGAGTACTTTTTTTTGCTGCAGAATCAGCCATGTCGAGCATGGGCGAGCATTCACTTGACCAGGCGATTGTTCTTTTTGATCAGGTCGTGCAAAAAAACGGACCGATGCGGTGGGCCGCACGCAACGAACAAGCCGTAATCGAGCGCAAGCTTGGCAAGCCGAAAGATGCTCTCGCTTTGTACGATGAGGTACTAAAGAGCGATGCTGGCGCGTCCGACAAACGGGAGGCGCTTTGCGGGAAAGGGGACATTTTCTTTGAGGCCGGAGCAACCGACCCGAATAGCTACCAGCGCGCGATTGAGACCTACGACCAATTAGCCTCCGATAAAAAGGCGCCGATGGACTGGCGCAACCAAGCGCTCTTCAAAAAGGGATTGTGCCTCGAAAAGAAAAGTGATCGAGCTAGCGCGCTTGCAACGTTTTACGCGATTTTGGAAGACGAAGGGCGGCCGGACCAGCGGCGCGAGCTTTTCTGGTATTACAAAGCTGGATTTAACGCTGGTCGATTGTTGGAGGAAGATTCCAAGTGGGAATCTGCGGCTGCTATCTATGATAAGCTCGCTGCGGCCGGAGGCGGCCGAAGCGAGGAAGCAAAAGCACGTCTCAACAATCTTCGACTCGAACATTTTCTTTGGACCGACTGATTCCCCGGTCGCTGGAACTGTCTATTCTTTGTACGCAAAGCCGATGGAAAAAGCTTGCAACGATCATTGCCGGGGCTCACAATCACAGCATGAAAATAGAACGCAGACTCAGTCGCCCGTGCGCCTGGTCGGTTCGATGTGCAAGCGTGGGATTGGCACTCGCGTTTGGCATATCCGCGTTCGCTGCTGATCCGAGCAAGAATGTGATGGTGCGGCCGGCAACACAACAGCCAGTGACACAAACCGTAAGGAAAATGTGCTTCGTTGTGGAGTCCGGCTCCCGTATCCCGCAGTCTTGCGATCGGCTCGCCGCGATTCCGACTACCGCTAACGCGATGACGATTTACGGCCACCGTCCGGGGAGATAACAAAACTCCCGACGATTTCGCCGGTTACTGGCGCGCTGCAAATGTGCGCAGCGCGAGGGCAGATTATATTTTTGCGTGCCTCGCCATTAGCCGGCGCAGCCGAGCGCAAACTTTTCGCCTGTATCCCTTCTCAGTCTCCCGCAGAGGCGCGGACAAATTTTTACTCGCGAAAGCTTTCTGAGTTAGCTGCCCAGCTTTGCGAGGCAGGCGTTCGCTGTCGCAAGCACCGATTTGTCGTCGTTATCCGTCAGCCCCGCGAGGAAAGCGCGAATTCGGCGAAACGATTGACGCAAGAACAGATCGGCGGCGGAATCGCTGGGTGCAGCGGTGTCGCCGTTTCGACGGGCAAATTGGATTTCGCTGTCCTTGCGGCTCAGCACACAAGTCGATGCGAAAAGATCCATCGCCGCATTCGCAATTCGTTCCTGAACAAGCTGCATATCCAGGATCGGCTCGCGATAAGTAATCAACGCGCGGTTCACAGCGAAATTAAAATGCCGGATCAAATGACCGAGCTGGCGCGCATGCCCGCGGAGCTGCTCGCTTTGCACCGGCACATCCGGCACGCGGATCGTCGCGCCAAGCCGGCTCTTTCCCGCGGCCCACGCCTTGCTCATCCCTTCGCGCGACGGTTTCATCATCGTGTCGTAGATATCTTTGAACTCCATGCCCGGCCCGCGCATTCCCACCAGCGCGATAAACGAAGTGAGCACTTCATTCGCCCCCTCCCCGATCTGATTGATCCGCGCATCCCGCATCATTCGCTCCAGCGGAAGATTGACAAAGTACGCCGAGCCGCCATAAATCTGGAACACGTCATTGATGCATTCCCAAAGCCGCTCAGTGGTGAAGACCTTCAGCATGGCGGTCTCGAGCATGTAATCCTCCAGGCCGCGATCAATGAACGAGGCTGTGACCGTGGTCATCGCTTCCATCGCGTAGGCGTCTGCCGCGATGCGTGCGATTTTCTTTTTCACCAAATGAAAATTGCCGAGCGTTTTGTTGAATTGTTTCCGCGTGTTCGCATGCTGGAGCGCCAGCTCCAGACAAGTCTTCGCCGCGCCGGTACAACACGCGCCGAATGTTGTGCGGCCGAAATCGAGCACCGTCAGCGCGACTTTAAGGCCTTTCCCCTGCGGGCCGAGAATGTTTTCCTTGGGAACTTTGACGTCGCGCAACGCGAACCGTCCCGTCGCCGTGCCGCGGATCCCCATCTTCGGCATCCGCTCCTCGATCATCTCGAATCCAGGCATGTCAGGCGTGACGAGAAATGCGGTGACTGCAGTTTTGTCCGAGCCCGGCACAGGCGTCCGCGCCATCACCGTGAGCTCATGCGCGATCGCCGCGTTGGTGATATAGCGTTTTTCGCCGTTCAAAATGAAGTGCGAGCCGTCCTCCGTTGGGCGCGCCTGCATCTGCACGTTTGCCGCATCCGATCCCGCTTCTTTCTCAGTGAGCGCGAAGGATCCCAATTGTTCCCCAGTAACTAATTTCGGAAGCCATTTCTGCTTTTGCTCATGCGTTCCAAAAAGCAGCAGTGCGCGAATTCCAATTGAGTGATGAGCGTTCACAAAAACTGATGTCGATGCGCAACGGCGGCCGATTTCTTCCAGCACTTTGCAGTTGGCCATCTGCGAAAAGCCGTGTCCGCCATATTCCTTCGGCGCAGTCATTCCGAGCACGCCGATGCGCCCCAGACCATCAATCACGCTTCTTGGGATGTCTGCCTGTCGATCGATCTCCGCGGCGTCGAGATGTGCGTCCAAAAATTTGCGGAGTTCATTCAGCGCATCATCCAGCTCACCTTGTTGGGCCGCCGGAATACGCGGATACGGCATCACCCAATCGGACACAAAATGCCCCTGGAACAATCCCTTGGCAAAACCAAGCGCCTGCGGACCTGCAAAAAGCAGCTCCTCAGCTTGTTGAATCTCTTTCTGTCGCTCCGCGTCGAGTTTGTTCATTCAGTTCGCCTTTTGAAAAAAGGCGCGACGAATTGTAGCCGTGGCGGCTCCCGTGTCCAATCAGCTACGGCAGCTACGCCTTAAGATAAGCGCTCAGCAACCTGAAATTTGGACATTGGAGGTTTGCCCTCAGCTACAGCCCTGGCTCGTCCCGCATTCGGTGCAAACGCCGCATGCGCCGGCGCGGATGACTTTGTCGCTGCCGCACACCGAACAGGTGATTCCCATGAAGATGCTACCAAGCGCTACCATCACGCGATCGGCGTGCCCGTTTCCATTTCCGTTGCCGGTCTGGTCCGTGCTCCTGCGCTCGACGGGGTTGGGCAAATTGTTTGTGATCACGTCGATCACTTGTTTGTCGCCCGTGCGCGCCAAATCCGTTACGGGCCGGTTGAGTGCTTTCTTTTCGATCTCGTCAATTTCCTTAAGCGGCAGGTCCGGCTGCCCCCGGTTCGGCGATGTTGCTTCCTTGTAACCTTTGATGAATTGGCAGGCGAGCCAGCGGAAAACGTAATCGGTGATGCTGGTCGCATGGCGGATATCGGCATTCTTCGTGAACCCACTCGGCTCGAATCGCTGATACGCGAATTTCTTCACGAGGCTCTCGAGTGGCACGCCGTACTGCAGCGCGATTGAAGTGAGTGTGCCGACGGTGTCCATTAAGCCGCCGATTGTGCTGCCTTCCTTTGACATGGTGATGAAAAGCTCGCCCGGCTGACCGTCTTCGTACAAACCGACAGTGATGTAACCTTCGTGACCCGCAATCTCGAACCGGTGGGTCATAGAATTGCGCGTATCCGGCATGCGATGACGAACTGGTTGATCAAGTCGGCTGCGCAACGTTGTCAATTCTTGGTCCAGTTCGAGAATGCGATTCTGCAGCGCTCCGGCATCATCCCGCAGTTGCGGGACTACAGTGCCCATGTCTTTCGTTTTGCGCGTGTTCAAAGGCGCGGAGCGCTTTGAGCCTTCGCGGTAAATCGCGATGGATTTCAAGCCGAGCCCCCAACCTTCGACGTACGTGTTCACAATGTCGTCGACGGTGGCTGCTTCCGGCATGTTTACAGTTTTCGAGATCGCGCCGCTCAAGAATGGCTGGGCCGCAGCCATCATCTTCAGGTGCGCCATGTAATTCAGGGCGCGTTCGCCCTTGAATGGTTTGAATGCGCAATCAAAGATCGGCAAATGCTCAGGTTTCAGGCCAGATGAGATCGTTGATCCGTCCGTATCGGTGACGTCCTCGATCGTGTCGAACGAGTCAATGTGCGCAATAATGCGGTCGATCTCTTCCGAATTGTAACCGAGTTTTTCCAGCGCGGGTTTGACGGTCTGATTAACAATTTTCAGCATGCCACCGCCCGCGAGCAGTTTGTATTTTACCAATGCAATATCGGGCTCAATCCCCGTGGTGTCGCAATCCATCAGGAAACTGATCGTGCCCGTGGGCGCGAGCACGGTTACCTGTGCGTTGCGATAGCCATGACGCTTCCCCAGTTCCGCTGCGCTGTCCCAAACTTTCGCGGCTTCTTCTTTCAAATGCGCGAACTCATTCGCCTCCGGGATTTCGCGGACCGCACAGCGATGCTGCTCAATTACGTCCAGCATCGAAGCGACGTTGTCTTTCGCGACGGGCTTCGGCACACCGCTGGCCCGCGCGTCGTGATAGCCTGAAAACGGCCCCAGTGCTCGCGCCAATCGTGCGCTTTGTTCGTACGCTTCACCGGTCATGATCGAAGTGATCGCGCCGCAGAGCGCGCGGCCTTCGACGCTGTC
>DATASP010000240.1:0-10898 GCA_036269155.1 Candidatus Udaeobacter sp. | reverse complement strand
CGAAGAGCGTCGTTCACCAAAAAAGACGTAGATCATTTGCCGCGTCATATAGAGCGCGGTCAGAACGACTCCGGCCATCATCAGGTAATACGGTGCGGTCGATTTCGGCCAATGCGCAGTGGCGTGAAGAATTTCTTCCTTGGTCCAGCCGCCCGAGAAAAAGAGCGGTACACCGCTGAGCGCCATCATCCCGATGGCGTACGTCATAAATGTCACTGGCATGAGGCGCCGCAGACCGCCCATTTTGCGAATGTCCTGTTCGCCGTGGCATCCGTGGATCACAGAGCCTGCGCCAAGGAACAGAAGCGCTTTGAAAAAACCGTGCGCAAGGAGATGCATGATTCCAGCCGCGACGCCGCCGACGCCCAATGAGACCATCATCAAACCAAGTTGAGAAATCGTTGAATAAGCGAGGATGCGTTTAATGTCGGCTTGCGCGATCGCGATGAGCGCCGCCATTAGCGCTGTGGTGACTCCGATCCACACGACGACAGTAAGTGACGGCGTTACACCGGCGAT
This sequence comes from Candidatus Udaeobacter sp., assembly GCA_036269155.1. Classification (GTDB taxonomy): domain Bacteria; phylum Verrucomicrobiota; class Verrucomicrobiia; order Chthoniobacterales; family UBA10450; genus Udaeobacter. The sequence continues at coordinate 10,379 of DATASP010000240.1, read as the reverse complement.
TGCGCCCAACGAAAAAAGCGGGTACGCACGGGCGACAAGGAAAACGCCGGCGGCAACCATCGTCGCCGCGTGGATCAATGCGCTCACTGGCGTTGGACCTTCCATCGCGTCCGGTAGCCAGACATGCAGCGGGAATTGTCCGGACTTTCCTGCTGCACCGCAGAAGATTAACAGCGCAATTAATGTGGCGCTTGCGCCGAGCGTGGCCAGACCGGTACTTTCGAGGCAACCATTTCCACCATCGTAAAAAAGCAGTGTGCCGCTGCGGCCATAGAGCCACAGCATCCCGAGAAAAAATCCCATGTCCCCGATACGCGTGGTGATGAATGCCTTCTTTGCGGCAGCCGCAGCGCTCGGTTTTTCGATCCAAAACCCGATGAGTAAATACGATGCGAGCCCGACAAGTTCCCAAAAAATGAAAAGCAAAAGCAAACTATTTGCGATGACCAGGCCCAGCATCGCGCTGGAGAAGAACGACAGGTATGCGAAAAAGCGCGTGAAATTTTTGTCATCCGCCATGTAGCCGACGCTAAAGACAAAAATGCAGAGCCCCACCAGCGCAATCATCACGAGCATTGCGGCAGCCAGCGGATCGAGGAGAAATCCGAGCCGCAAGGCATGTTCGCCGAACGTGAACCAGGTGAAATTTTGGACTGCCCGAAAGCCTTGGATTTTCAACGTCGGCAGGAACGCGATAATTGACATCGCGAGCACGGCGACCTGCCCAAGGACGGCCAGCGCCGCCGCAGTTTTGCGCCGCGCGTTCGACAAACTCAAGATTATCAGCGACGCGGCGAACGGCACCGCGGGGATTAACCAGAGGTGATCGATGATCCAGCCGCTCATTTCTTTGGCGACGGAAAACGCTCAACGCTCAACCCGCCTCCGCCGTCTTGGACTTGCTCCGCCGTGGCAAACGTTTGCTTCATCTGTCTCGCTATCCCTTGAGCTGGTCGTATTGATCGACGTTCGTTGTCCGATAATGCCGGTAAACGGCAATCACCATAGCAAGACCAACAGCGGCTTCGGCAGCGGCAATGGCAATGGCAAAAAGTGCGATCATAACGCCCGTTGGAGGCTGAGGGTGCGGACCAAAACGCCAGAACGCGATAAAATTCAGGTTTGCGGCTGCCAGCATAATTTCGATTCCAATGAGGATGAAGATAGCGTGTCGGCGACTCAATACCGCGAGCAGCCCGATCGAGAACAACGCAGCGGAGACGATGAGAAAGACTTGAAGCGTGGGCGTCATTGTAGTCGGGACAGAAAACGTCCAACGCCGAACGTCCAACGCCCAACGTCCAACTCAGAGTCCCTTCTGAATTGGGCGTTGAGCGTTGAGCGTTGAGCGTTGAGCGTTTGCTTCATCTTTGTTACCGCTTGTCCTCCATCACGAGGATAAGTGCACCGATCAGCGCGGCAGTCAGCAGAATCCCGACGCATTGCAACGGCCAGACGTAAGTAGTCATCAATGCCACGCCGATTCGTTTGACCGTAAGCGCCGCTACGCGGGGAGCTTCGATGGCAAGCGATTGCGTCTTCAAAATCGACCAGGTCAGACTACCAAACACAGCGACAGCCACGATAGCCCCGCCCCAATTGAATCCGCGGTCTTTCCCTACATCGCGACGCGTCAGGAGAATCGTAAAAACGACCAGGACCGCGACTGCACCAACGTAGATGAACACCAGCGCCAGACCGACAAATTCAGCGCCCAGCAGAAAGAATAGAGCCGCGATACCGACAAATGCGGCAGCGAAACTGAGAGCCGCGTGCATCAAATTTCGCAGCGTCGCAGCCGCCAGCGCCGCGGCGACCGTGATCATGGCGATGACGATAAACGCGGCGCTGTTCATTCAGCGAAGCGATAAACCCGCGGCGCGAATTTTCTTCTCGTATCGAGCAACATCGACAAAACAGTGTAAACGATTGCGATCACGAAAAGCGACCACAGCCATCCGCGCAAACCGCGTCCGGCATAATGCCAGACCGCAGCTGCGATGATACACGCGAATGCCATCGGCAGCATGAATTTCCACGCGAAATTCATGATCTGATCGATTCGCATGCGTGGGAGCGTCCCGCGAATCCAGATGTAAACGAATAGCAGCACACTCAGCTTTGCGAAAAACCAGACGTAGGACGGAACAAACTCAAGCGCGCGCAGCGGCGCATGCCAGCCACCCAGGAAAAGAGTTATGCCGAGGCCGCTGATGGCGAACATGCCAATGTATTCGGCCATAAAAAACGTCGCGTACTTGAATCCGGAATATTCGGTCATGTGACCGGCGACAATTTCCGATTCGCCTTCCGGCACATCGAACGGAGTGCGATTTGACTCCACAAGACCGGACACAAAAAAAAGAATGAACGCGGCTGCGCCCCATGGCGTAAAGACAAACCAGCGCGGCACCAGGCCAAAAGTGTATTCAGCCTGCGCAGCGACAATTCGATCAGGAGCCAGCGAGCCGACCACCATCACGACTGGAAGAACGCTGATAATGAGCGGCAGCTCGTAGCTGATCATTTGCGCGATGGCTCGCATCGCCCCTAGCATCGAATATTTGTTGTTGCTGCCCCAGCCGGCCATGAAGACGGCAAGTTCCGTAGTCGATCCAACGGCAAAGAAAAAAAGAATGCCGCCATCGATTGTAAACGGCGTCATGTTCCGGCCATACGGAATCACGCCCAAGGTGAGGATCGCCACAGCGGCTATCAGGATCGGGGCAAGGAAATGCACGACCTTGTCGGCCCGCATCGGGACGATGTCTTCCTTGATCAGCATTTTGATACCGTCGGCGACCGGTTGAAAAAGACCGAACGGTCCCACACGATTTGGGCCGTACCGGTTCTGCATCCGTGCAAGAATCTTTCGTTCCAACACCGAGATGAGTGCGAAAAGTGTGAGGAATACAGCGAGCAGCGCAAAAATATTGATCAAACTCGATACCACTTGAAGCATCCAAGTGGGCAACCCAGTCAGCCACGAAAGCAGCCACTGCTTTGCGTTGAGGAAGACCTGGTCGATAGACTTGCTCATCCCGGATGAAGAAAACCGTTGATTGCAGGCTTAATCAAGGCAGAACGCGGACGACTTTCGGCTTGAGGAGGGGTCGAAATGGCCCGGCCAGCATATTTGTCTCTCCGTAGGCCGTTTTGGGCTTTGCAGGAAGCTTCTGCCGCAGTACGTTCGGCGTGCGCCATGCGAACACTGGTCTTGTTGCTCGCCGCTGTATTTGCGAGCGCCGGTTTGGTCAGTGGAGAAATAAAAACTCCACAGAATGTGCCGATTGAAATCACATCTACCGGCGAGACGACCTATGAAAACGGGCTGGCAACAGCGCGCGACAACGTGGTGATTCACCTTGGCAACACGGACATTTACTCCGATTACGCGCAATACAATTCCACCACGCACGACGTAGTTTTGAGAGGCCATGTGCGAATCTACCGAGATACGAGCCTCTACACCGCGGAAAGCGGCGTGTACAATACCGAAACAAAAAAGATCCGGACAACCACTGGGCGAACCGAGTCAGAGCCTTATTTTCTGACTGGCGCGGATGTGAACTCAATCTCGGAAAATGGTTATCTTGTACATAACGGCACGTTTACGACGCAGGATTCGGCGAAACCCGACTTCCATCTTCACGCTCGGAAGATTCGCATTTATGAGAAGGACCGCGTCATTTTCCAATATGTGACGGCGTACGTCGGGAAGGTGCCAGTTTTCTGGTGGCCCTATCTCTATCAATCGCTCAGTGACACGTTCAGCTTTTCGATTTCACCCGCATATACGAGCAACTGGGGACCAGCCCTCCTGACTCAAGTAAATTTTCCGATCACGGACAATATCAAGGGGAGCCTTCGGCTCGATTACTTTGGACGTCGCGGGCCTGCCATCGGCTTCGATCCCGTTATTGATTATGGGAAGGACGAGAACAGTCAGGCGAGGATAAAAACCTTTTTAATTAACGACCAGAACCCGGACATAAATCAAACCAACATAGCTCGGCAGGAGGTTTCTGCCACGCGATACCGTCTCAGCTTGGAAGATCGGACGAACTTTACCGATGACATCTATGCCATCGCGAACATCACGAAGCTTAGCGATCAGTATGTGATGGAGGACTTCTATCCGGGTGAATTTCGCATTGATCCTGTTCCAGACAATGTGGTCGCACTGACGAAGACAAACCCTTTTTTCACCATCACGGGCATTGCGCGTTTTCAGGCTAACGAGTTCTTCACCACAACAGAACGTTTGCCGGAAGTGGTCCTGGACATTAAACGGCACAGGCTTTTCGGTGGACCGATTTTTTACGAAGGCGAGACCGGCTTTGCCAATTTGCAACTGCAATTCCCTGAAGGCGCGGGTTTTGAGAATTACGGCACCACTCGTTTCGATACTTTCCATCAACTAACTTATCCAAACACATATTTTGGATGGCTTTCCATCGTGCCGCGGGTTGGCTATCGCGGCACTTATTATGGCAAGACGTGGGATTTGGGATCCACAACCTTTGTGCCATCATCAAATCCCCTCGTACCTGACTTTATTCTGCCGCCCCCCACAACGGCTAACCCGGTCAAATTCGACGGAGACACGTTTCGCTCGGTGTTCAACACGGGCGCGGAAGCTTCCTTCAAGATCTCGCGTAAGTGGGAGAATGTGCAAAGCCGCACGTGGGGACTAGACGGATTGATGCACGTGATCCAGCCCTTCACAGACTTCTCGTACGTCAAAGAGGACGGACCTAACCCCACCTCCATTTTGCAGTTCGACCGCTTTGAGCCCTCGACGCAGTTGCGTGCGATTGACTTCCCGCAGTTTACGACGATCGACTCAATCGATAGTTGGACGGTGTGGCGGGTTGGGGTCCGCAATCGTCTGGAAACACGACGCGACGATCAAACGATCACCTGGCTCGAACTCGACACCTTCCTTGACGTGAATTTCGACAATCCGTACGACCGCACGGATTACTCAAACTTCTTTAATAATCTCCGGTTTTCACCGCTGCCCTGGATGTCGTTTACGGTAAACTCGCAGGTGCCCGCTTTCGCGAAGGGTTTTACGGAAGTCGATACGTTGGCGAATGTTCAGCCGCTATCCAACCTGCAATTGACCGTCGGGCATCGGTATTTGAACGGCAATCCGTTTTTCCAGAACAGCAGCTTGTTTGTTGTCGGTGGATATTATCGAATCAATGATAACTGGGGTTTTGGAGTTCAGGAACAGTATGAAGCTACGACCAGAATCCTCGAGGAGCAGCGCTATTCTATTTACCGCGATCTGTCGGCATGGGTAGCTTCGTTCGGGGGAGTGATACGCGATAACGCCGGAGTGAATGAATACGGCGTCCTGTTTACCATAACACTTAAAGCATTCCCGAAATTTGGTTTTGACTTAAACTTCGACCCTACGTCCCAGGGGCAATGACCCACGGCACACGAACAACGTGACGCAGCTGGCCGTCTTCCGCCACTTGTGCTGCCGTTGATTCGCTCGCACCGTTCTTCGATTATGGATCTTTCAATCATCGGTTCCGGTTATGTTGGCTTGGTGACGGGCGCCTGTTTCGCCGACGTCGGCCATAATATCGTTTGCGTCGATAACGACGCGCAAAAGATCAAACAACTGCAAGCCGGCGAGGTGCCAATTTATGAGCCGGGCCTGGAAGAGATTATTCATCGCAACGTCTCGGCACGTCGGCTGCGCTTCACGGGCAGCATCGAAGAGGGAGTAAATAATTCACAAATCGTCTTCATCGCTGTTCCTACTCCCCAGCAGCCGGATGGCGATGTCGATCTCAGTTTTCTGGAGAAGGTTGCGCGAGAAATCGCCGGAGTCTTGACTGATTATCGCGTGATTGTTGACAAGAGCACAGTACCTGTGAAGACGGGCGAGAAAGTGGCCGAATCAATCAAAAGATACAACCGCCACGGCGCGAACTTCGATGTGGTCAGCAACCCTGAATTTTTGCGTGAAGGCTGTGCAGTAGCGGATCTGATGCATCCCGATCGCATTGTTATCGGAGCGCAAAGCGAACATGCCATCGATCTGATGAAGAAAGTTTATGAACCATTTATGGCGCCTATCCTGGTGACTGATATTAGCAGCGCCGAGCTCATCAAACATTGCGCGAACTCGTTCCTGGCGCTGAAGATTTCGTATATTAACGCGGTTTCGGCGATTTGTGAGGCGAGCGGCGCTGACGTCGAAAAAGTTGCCGACGGGATTGGAATGGACCATCGCATTGGCCGTGATTTCCTCAGCGCTGGGATCGGCTACGGCGGTTCCTGTTTTCCCAAGGATATTGCCGCATTCATTACGATCAGCGAGCGCCTTGGCACTCCGTTCAATCTGCTCAAGGAAGTCCAACGTATAAACACTGCTCAAAGAGAGCTTTTCCTGAAAGTAATCCGGGAAACCCTCTGGGTGTTGCGCGAGAAGCGGATTGCAGTTTGGGGCCTGACATTCAAGCCCGACACAGACGACGTCCGCTCTTCTGTGGCAATAGAACTGGTGACGAAACTCTTGCGCGAAGGAGCGCGCGTGGTCGCCTACGACCCGAAGGGAATGCAAAAAGCGCGCGCGATAAAAGCAATTGCCGACGCAGAATTTGCCTCATCGGCTCTGGACGCCGTAACTGACGCGGAAGCGCTGATCATCGCCACAGAATGGAATGAATTTGCCAATGTGGACCTTGCAGTCGTCAAAGAGAAAATGAGAACTCCGATCGTGTTCGATGGACGAAACCTTCTCGATCCTGAAACGATGCGGCGACTAGGGTTTCATTATCATTCTATTGGACGCGCAAACGTGAAGCCGCAGTAGCGCGCAGAAAATATGGCGCCCCGTGAGATAAGGACGCCTTTACGTCCTCGGTGGGATAACTCGTCTCTATCTCACGGGGCTCGCCAAATCGCGCTAGCGGCCTTGCGGTTGTGGCGAAAAGAAAAACGCTTCGCCGACGCCATCGTGTCTGAGCTTTTGGCGAAAGCGGGGCTTACTTCTTCCGATCGCGCGTTTGCCTTGGAACTGTTCTACGGCGTGCTCCGCAATTTAACGTTGCTGGATTTTTGGATCGCTTGCCTGCGTGTTTCGCGAGTTGACGCTGATCTTCGCGATATTCTGCGACTAGGCTTATATCAACTGTTCTTTCTCGAAACCGCTGAACATGCAGCAGTCCATGAGACGGTGGAGCTTTGCGCGAAACGACAGCGATCAATCATTAATGCCATGTTGCGGGCCGCAACGCGGCGACGGACCGAGCTGCGCGCATCCGCGAATGCGCAACCCCTGTTTGTTCGTATGTCGCACCCGCAATTTCTTGTCGAACGCTGGCAGCAGCACTTCGGCGTAGAACACACCCAGGCATTGTGCAAATGGAACAACCTTCCTGCGCCAGTTTACTGTCGGATTAACCTGCTTCGGATCGACCGTGACGAGTTTCTCCGGCTCTATTCAGGCGCACGGCCGTTGACGCGTGATTTTGAATTTGTGGAATTTGATTCACTGCCAACAAACGCTCTGACGCGGGGGCACTGCTACATTCAAGATCCGAGTACCCTGCTCGCGTGCCAGGTTTTGGATCCAAAGCCCGGAGAAAGGGTCCTCGATGCGTGTGCCGCGCCCGGTGGAAAGACCGGTTACATCGCGCAACTAATGGGAAACCTTGGAATGATTGTGGCTTGCGATCGCGACCTTGAGCGGCTGGAAACATTGAAGCAGAACATGGCGCGCCTCGGTGTGGTAATTGCGCACATTCTGCGTCACGATTGGACAAGCAGTCATGTCCCCCCAGAGATTGCAAAGCTGGCGCCATTCGATCGCATTCTGATTGATTCGCCGTGCAGCAATACCGGAGTAATGCGCAGGCGCGCAGACTTGCGGTGGCGATTACGACGAACCGATTTCGACCGAATGCAACAGTTGCAGATCGAGATCGTTCGGGCTCTCATTCCGCTCCTAAAACCGAACGGCGTGCTTGTTTACAGCACATGCAGTCTTGAGCCGGAAGAAAATGAAGAGGCTGTTCGTCTGAGCCTCGCAGAGATGCCGGTTCTGCGCTTGGAAGACGAAAGATTTTCCCTGCCCTTTCGCGATGGTTTTGATGGCGCTTATGCAGCGAAGGTTATGCAGACCGCCTAATGCTTAGCGTCTCCGGCGCAACGCAACCGTCCTCGTCCTCGTCGTTGTCCTCGTTAATCGAACTCCCCCAAATCGAGGACGAGGAGGAGAACGAGGACGATGAGGACGATCTTCATACGCTCCGACGATTTTCGCCTATAGCCGACGGAGTTGCATCGCGCGCGGCTGGTGGAATGATAAGCGCCTATGCACGACGACCGATTCGAAAAACTCGCAAAACTTCTGGTGGAATATTCCATTCGTTTGAAGCGCAATGAAACGGTCCTGATCGAAGCGTTCGATATTCCCGACGAAATGACCATCGCGCTGATACGCGCGGTGCGGAAAGCAGGCGGTGTCCCCTTCGCGCAAACCTACTATACCCGTGTGAACCGCGCGCTCGCGCTCGAAGCCTCAGATCGACAGCTAAATCTGATGGCAAGCCACGAGCTGACACGAATGAAAAAAATGAATGCATATATCGCACTGCGCGGCAGCAACAACATCACGGAATTGTCCGATGTGCCGCCGGAAAAGATGAAGTTGATCGGCCGAAAAATGCGGCGGGTGCAGGACCAGCGGGTCAAAAAAACGAAATGGGTAGTCTTACGCTGGCCGACTCCCTCCATGGCGCAACTTGCCGGAATGAGCACGGAAGCATTTGAAGACTTCTACTTCGACGTCTGCACGCTGGACTACCGCAAACTGCTGCCCGGAATGAAGGCCCTCAAGCGGTTGATGGAAAAGACCGACCGTGTCCAAATCAAAGGGCCCGGCACAGATCTGTGTTTCAGCATAAAGGGAATTCCAGCCGTCATCTGCGGCGGCGACCGCAACATTCCTGACGGCGAAGTTTTCAGCTGCCCAGTGAGAGATTCCGTTGAGGGTCATGTCACCTTTAATGCGCCCAGCATTTATCAGGGAATCGCTTTCGATGGCATTCGTTTGGAATTCAAAAACGGAAAGATCATAGATGCGACGAGCAATGAGACGAAAAAGCTGAACAAAATTCTCGACTCAGATCCCGGCGCGCGTTACGTCGGCGAGTTCTCACTCGGCTTTAATCCGCGTGTATTCCAACCCATGCGCGACATATTGTTTGACGAGAAGATCGCTGGCTCTTTCCATTTCACCCCGGGACAAGCCTACGAAGAAGCGGACAATGGGAATCGGAGCCAGGTTCACTGGGACATGGTAAACATCCAGCGTCCGGATTACGGGGGCGGAGAAATCTACTTCGACGGCAAATTGCTTCGCAAAAATGGGAAGTTTCTGCCGAACCAACTACACTCCCTAGACTGGAAGTGATTCCGCGCGTTTCCACATGCGTCCCGCGTGCGCGGCGGTTCGACTGCTGATCTTGCGATAGATGTCCCTTCGCGGTTCGCAGCGCGACCAAGTCGGTAATCTTTCGTCCCGCCATCGCGGGACTCTTGGAGTGCTATGCGTCCCCGTATCGCTTTGAGGACTTGTAAGAAGAGACTGCCAAGCGAGCGGTTTGTTGTCTTTCCAGGATGGGAATGGCGCGAGGATTTGGAAGTCAAGCTTCCTAGCTTGACTCGGCAGGCTGGCAGCCTGCCAGCCCAATAACGTCTCAGCAGCCTTGCCTCTCAGCTAACTCGCACCTGATCAGGCTCGCTTCGGTCCGCCAAGGAGGTTCAGCTGCATCATGGAAATCTCGCCGCCTTCGTTAAGTTCGAGATTCGCGATTTCAAACATTGGCGCTCCTTCAGCTGGCCCCGATCCAGCGCCAGGCAACTGAACAACGACCTGCTTGGAGTTCGAATTCAGGATGACGGATGCAATTTCGAGTGAGGGCGAAAATTCCAGAGTGCTGATCTGAAAGGGTATCGTGATGAACACAGACGCACGTCCCTGCTGCGATGGGGTTAGTTGAACCGGTGCAGTTTCAGAATTCGGCACAACTTGCAATCCTGCGACTGCGAATGAAGGCATGCCGGCCATCGTAGGCCTCTGCTGCTGTGAGGGAATCACGCGAATAGTGCCCAGTGCACCAGCGATCGGCTGAATCTTTAAGACTTCGAAGGCGACCTGCAAATTCAACGCCGATTGAGCGCGTTGAGGCGAGGGCAAACGCATCGTGACGAGCTTCGATATCGGACGCACCTTCAACACACCCATCTTAAAGCTTGGTGTCAATTGCATGGCTGCAATCTCGAAAGAGAAAGTGAGCTGCACGGATGTCTGCATCGCGGCACCAGGTGGTTGGGGTTGTGGTTGC
>DATASP010000239.1:0-13243 GCA_036269155.1 Candidatus Udaeobacter sp. | reverse complement strand
AAGAAAGTGACCCAACCGGAAGATGTGCTGGATGCTTCCTTCTTCATCACTGCTGGCGAAACGGTCCCGATCACTGTGATGCGCGGCGATCAAAAATTGACTTTCGCAGTGCAGGCTACCCTTCATCCAGCCAGTCGAACTGCCGGGCCATTGCTTGCTTCTCCCGGTAGCAACCAGGCAATTCCGCTCTCGCTAGACTCAGAGGCGCCACGCACGCCGTAGCAAGAAGTAGTTGCCTGGACTGAGTTGACAGTCTCCTGTGCAGTGCATCTGCGGTAATAAATGGAGCGTTTCCAGCGTCAGAGCATTTTGCGGAAAGCGGCTTCATCGAGAAGCCGGATGCCGAGTTCTTTCGCCTTGTAGAATTTGCTGCCAGGTTCGGAGCCTGCGAGGACGTAATCCGTTTTCTTGCTCACGCTGCCGGTGACATGCCCGCCAAGCGCTTCGATTTTTTCGGTGGCTTCTTCGCGCGTCATCGAAGGCAGTGTCCCGGTTAAGACAAAAGTCTTTCCGGCTAGCGGCAATTCGGCTGCTTTCTTTGCCGAAACTTTTTCGCGCTTGGGTTGAATTCCTAGCTCGTTCAATCGGCGCAGAATTCTTTTGCCGCCAGTCGACGCGAAGAAGTCGAGGACGCTCTCTGCGACTACAGGCCCCACTTCGGTGACAATGCTATGGTCTTTGTCGGCCTTGTTTTTGGAACGTTTGGCGAATCCGGTTTTGATGAGCCGTTCAGCGATTTCCGCCCGCTTGTCTTTTTCTTTCTCGTGATACTCGAGCACGTCGTGAAGCAACTGCGACTGCGCGACGTCTTGAATGTTCTCGTGGAATCTTGCGAGCTGCATTGCAGTGGTTTTTCCCACATCGGGAATAGCAAGAGCGTATAGCCAGCGGGATAACGGCAGAGTTCTCGCGCGGTCGATTGTGTTGATTGCTTTCGTCGCATTCTTCTCTCCGAAAACCCGCCTCGCTTCTTCGGTGCCCAGGTTCAATGTCGCGAGCTGTTCGGTTTTTAGCTCGAAGAGATCGAGCGGCTCGCGGACTAGTCCTCGCTCGACCAATTTGTCCGCGACGATTCCGCCGACGCTTTCGATGTCGAGCGCGCCGCGCGCTGCAAGAAATTCCACGCGACGCGTTGTTTGCGCGGGACACTGAAGATTTTCACAACGCCACGCGACGAATTGGGGGTCACGCTGGATGAGACTGCCGCACACCGGACATTTACCATGAATGTGATTGGCAAAATCAAACGGCTTTGCATCGCGGGGACGCTTCGATTTGACGACTTCCACCACGGCGGGAATTACTTCGCCCGCTTTTTCGATCACGACCGTGTCGCCGATACGAATGTCTTTGCGTTTGATTTCATCTTCGTTGTGCAATGTGGCGCGGCCCACAGTGCTTCCGCTCACGAACACCGGTTCCAGCAGGGCCACTGGCGTGAGAATTCCAGTGCGCCCAACCTGAATTACGATGTCCTTGAGACGCGTCTCAACACGTTCGGCTGCATATTTGTAAGCGATAGCCCAGCGTGGCGATTTGGCGGTGAACCCCAGACGCTCGCGCTGCTGGAATGAATCTACCTTCACCACGGCGCCGTCCGTTTGATAAGCGAACTTATGACGGATGCCGTCCAATTGGTGAATGGCATCTAAGATTTCCTCGACAGAATTGGCCACCCACCACCGATCGGTGACTGGCAACCCGAGTTTCTTGAGTACCGGAAAAATTTCGGAGTGAAGATCGACATCCACTCCTTCGGTTGCTCCGGTTCCGTAAAGGACAATGCCGAGCGGGCGTTTAGCCACGATCGCTGGGTCGAGTTGTTTGAGCGAGCCGGCTGCGGCGTTGCGGGGGTTTGCAAACTGTGGCAGCCCCTCCTTCCTGCGTTCCTCGTTTAGTTCTTCGAAGCCTTTTCGGTCCATGTAAACTTCGCCGCGCACTTCCAGAAGTTTCGCCGTACTACCGCGGAGCCGCTCCGGCACTGACCGGATTGTCCGGATGTTCTGCGTAATATTGTCGCCCACGTTTCCGTCTCCGCGCGTCGCCGCCTGACGTAACCTGCCGTTCTCGTAAACGAGCGAAACCGCGACGCCGTCCACTTTTGGCTCGATCACGACCGGGATCTGCTCGTTTGGTAAGAGCCGCCGGATGCGAGCGTAAAAATTTTTCAATTCGTCTTCCGAGTAAGTGTTATCGAGGCTGAGCATCGGAATGAGATGCGAAACCTGCTCGAAGGCCTTGAGCGGTGTTCCGCCGACACGCTGAGTAGGTGAGTCCAGCGTAACAAGATCAGGGAATTGCGTCTCCAGAGCGACGAGTTGCTTGTAAAGCCGGTCGTACTCGCGATCGCTAATTATCGGCGTAGCTTCGTCGTAATAGAGGCGGTCGTGCTTTCGGATCTTGTCTCGCAAGTAAGCAATCCGTTTCGCGGCTTCCTTCTGGTCCATCGATGTTGATCACGATACGGCGGCGCAAAATCTCAGCAATCCGTACAATAATTGTAGGGTAAGCGCATCGCTTGCCTTTCTCGTCGTCCAAACATAAAGAAACTCGCGGCAGGCGGTGCGCCTGCCCTAAAATACACAAGCGTGAAACTCGGCGAGCGCATTCTCGGGGTCGAAGGCGGCGGCACGAAAACCGCCTGGGTACTCGTAGAACCTGTAGTCCCGACAGGTCGGGATGATCCCGCCTGGGAATTTCACGTGATCGACCAGGGAAAACTGCCCCCATCGAACTTGCGTCTGATAACGCCCGAACGTTTGCGACAAATTTTCGCGGGGTTGCCAACGGAAATTGATCGCGCGGGAATTTTCCTCGCCGGTTGCGGCACCGAGCAGGATCGGCGGTTGCTCAAGGAAATCTGCCTTGGGGTTTGGCCAAAAGCGAGAATCGTCACTGGCAGTGACCGTCAGTCCGGTTTGGCAGCCGCGCTTGAACATGGAGACGGAATTGTCGTCAATGCGGGAAGTGGGTCGTCGGTGACTGGACGCCGCGGCGACCATATCGAGAGGGCTGGAGGCTGGGGGCACATCCTGGGTGACGCCGGCGGCGGTTATTCTCTCTCCATTCAAGCGCTCCGGCTGATCTTGCGCGAACACGATTTGCATCGTGGCGCCATCGAGTTCACTGCGAAAGTCCTGCACGCGCTTTCATTGAACAATCTGGATGAACTGGTTCGCTGGGTTCGAACAGCGAACAAAATGGAGATCGCGATGCTGGCGCCGGTGGTCTTTGACGCTGCAACTGCGGGCGATCCACGCATGATGGAGATCATCGAGGAAGGGGCGCGCGTCCTGTGCGAATACACCGAGGCGGTCGCGTCACGCCTGCATGTGCTTGCGCCAAAAGTCGCGCTGATGGGCGGCCTTTTTTATCGAGACTCCATCTACACGCACGCGTTCCGGCGCAGACTAAAGAAGAACCTTCCTGACGCTCGCGTGGCAATTGCCGAGCGAGCTCCTGAACTGGGCGCAGCATGGCTGGCGGCGGAAGCGGGCGAGCATGCCGCGTTTCACCCGCAACCAGCACAAACGCAAATCGACAGTTTGGCTGCCGCTTTAACCGAGCAGCGTAACCCTCGCTCGGAGAATTTGGAAAAAATGAGCGGACGAGAGTTGGTCCAAGTTTTTGTCGAGGAAGAGAAGTTCGTCCAGGAGGCATTGCGCGCGGCAGCTTCCGAGCTGACCACGGCCGTTGAAATCGTGGCTGAATCGCTGCGAAATGGCGGCCGGTTGTTCTACGTTGGTGCCGGGAGCAGCGGGCGCATAGGCGTTCTTGATGCGAGCGAAATTCCACCGACATTCGGCGCGCCACGTGAGCTTGTGCAAGGAGTAATCGCCGGCGGGGTGACTGCGCTATCTCGCAGTGCGGAAGGTGCGGAAGACGACGAAACTGCCGGCGCATTGGCGATGGATGAGCGGCGAATAAAAAATCCCGATGTTGTCATCGGGATTTCGGCCAGCGGCAGAACGCCATTCGTGCTCAGCGCGCTTGCGCGCGCAAAGCAGTTAAGCGCAAAGACGGTTTTGCTCACGTGCAATCCAACTGTAGCCGGTAGCGCTGACGCCGGCCAGCCGCGACCCCTGATCGCGGCTACAGTTCTCGATCTGGTGATCACGCTCGCAGTTGGACCGGAGATTCTTACCGGATCAACAAGGTTGAAAGCGGGTACTGCGACAAAGGTCGCGCTCAACATCATTAGTACCGGCGCCATGATTGCGCTTGGTAAAGTGCGCGGCAATTTGATGGTGGATCTGCATACCACTAGTACGAAGCTGCGCGATCGCGCTGTGCGCGTGGTCGCTGAGCTGACCCAATGCGATTACAGTTCCGCACGCGAAAAACTCGAAGCGAACAAGTGGAATCTCCGTAAAATCATACGCGAAATCCACAAAGAATAGACGTCATGGTGTTTTGCGTCGCGGTGGGTCTCCGCAGTCTCGAATGCCGGGCAGATGTTTCTTTCCTTCGGTCATCTTCGCCAAAGCGTCGCAGAAAATTTACATTTCGATAAGCGCAACAGAACTGCCTCGCGCGAAGGTAGGTATGACTTAACCGAAAGGAAACCTCTATGCTGTGGACAATATTTGTGATCTTGCTGGTGCTTTGGCTGCTTGGCTTCATCGGTCATTTTGGTGGCGGGCTCATTCATTTGTTGCTCGTTATCGCTGTCATCGTGCTCATCATTAATCTTGTGAGCGGCCGCCGACCTTTGTAGTTAGAGCAAGCAGCTAGCCGCAGTCGCCGAAAATGACCGGAGCCAAGTGGTCGCCCTCAGTCTTAAACCACCGTCGTTCAATTTGATAAGCGCAACAGTGATGTGGAAGACGAAGCACGTATGACTTAACCGGAAGGAAACCTCTATGCTGTGGACAATATTTGTAATCTTGCTGGTGCTCTGGCTGCTTGGACTCGTCAGCTCCTATACCCTGGGCGGATTTATTCACATCCTCCTCGTCATCGCGATTGTGGTGCTGATCATTCAGTTGATCTCAGGCCGGCGGCCGTTGTAAGCTCGTCTTAATGAAACCAGCCGGCATTGTCGGCATCATTCTAATCGTTATCGGACTCATCGGTTTTGCCTGGGGGGGGTTGGGTTGGACAACACAAAAGAAAGACGCCCAGCTGGGTCCACTTGAAATCACGCACAAGGAGAGTCACGGGATCGCTTTTCCGCCGATTGCGAGCGGACTCTGTCTCGTCGGCGGGATCGTGCTGATAATCGTTGCCAGCCGAAAAAGCTAGGCGCGCAATTCGCTTTCAGATCAACATCGATTCTGATTGAATCTGGCGCGTGGCAGGCGTCAGAAATCGGCGGGCAATTCGCTGGCTGCGATCGCAGCTTCCGAAATTAGTAGCCAGCGGCGTGATCAGCTCTGAAAACGCTCGAGCAATTGACGGCTATTACGAGCATGATCAACCCCGAGTCAACTTCGCGTTCGTTATATTGGCAGCGCTCGGGTCGGCGTTAGTTGCCGCGGGAATCATTCTGCTCATCGCGCACAATTGGGATGACTTAAGCCGCGCCACCCGCACAGGAGTCGCGTTCATGCCGCTTCTCATCGCGCAAGCTTTGGTCGTGTTCACGTTGATGCGGAGGAATGAATCGCGGCCGTGGCGCGAAGCTACCGCCATTTTCGATGTGGCGGCAGTAGCCACAGCTGTTTCGCTGATCAGCCAAACGTATCAAGTGCAGGGAACTTTCGCCGACTTCATGCGCACATGGTTGTTATTGAGCATCGTGATCGTTTATCTGTTACGCACCAGTCTTGGCGCGATTGCGTATGTAATTGGCTGCGCTCTGTGGCTGTTTGCGCGGTGGTCGCCGACAGAAAACCCGATGCTCTTCTGGTTTCTTTTGATGCTGGTGATTCCGTATGTTGCGATTCGTTTTCGGTCTGATTGTGAGAGCCGGGAAACGACCACACTCGTAATCACCGTGGCGCTCGCGACAATGTTCGGCGTTGGCGCCACTGCGGAATTCGCAGACGCCAGTGTCGGCGCAATCGCGTATGCGGGACTGGCGACAGCGATTTATCTCTGCGGAATCAAATTTTTCCCGCAGCCGGCCGGACGTTTGCATTTGGTGGCATTGCTCGGTGGAATTGCGATCTGTGTCGCTACGATTGTGCTCAGCTTTGAATCAAACTGGCACATGACGTACCGTGTCGCATCGGTTCCACGCACTTGGGCTGCGAATCTGGCAGTGGTTGTCGAACTGCTATTTCCAATTGCTGCTGTTTGTCTGGCGAGTTTCGATCTTCTGCGTCGACGCGCTGAGTTTAGTCTTTCAGCGGCTCTTTTCCCGATCGTTACCGCCATCGCGTGGGCCATCACTCATCTGTGCGAATTTCCAAACGAAAGATGGCGAAGCACACGCTGCTCGTTCGCAGCCGGCACGGTCATGAACTGCTACGCGCTCTTGCTCGGGATCGACATTCTCGCCCGTGGCATCCGCACAAATAGCATGGCCCGCGCAAACTTTGGGCTTCTACTGATCGCTGCGCTGGCGATCTGCCGTTTCTTTGATAGTGACCTGAGCTTTGTCGCTCGCGGAGTCGGCTTCATCGTTGTGGGCGTGGGATTTCTCGTTGCCAACTTGCTGTTGTTTAAACGACGGACCGCATCATGAAGATGTTACGAATTCTGATTTTCGGCGTGGTGGCTCTCGCGCAATTAGCCGTGCCGGCGACGATGGTCTGGCAACGCGACCAAACCCTTAAACAGGGTCGCATCTGGAAATTCCGCACTGCGCCCGTTGATCCAGTCGATGTGATCCGCGGCCGATACATCGCGTTACGTTTCACTGCGGAGGAATTCGCTGCGCCTGCGAAATTCGAAGCAGGCAATAAGCCCGTGTACGCTGTGCTCAAGCAGAGCACAGATGGTTTTGCCGAGATTGACCATCTCACAACCGAAGCGGCGGGAACCGACGATGCCGTTCCGGTTGAATCAGTCTGGTGGTGGGGAGGCAAACAGCAGGTGCGTTTCCCGTTCAACAAATTCTGGGTTGCCGAAGCAAACGCAGCCGCAGCGGAACGCGCATATGTGGAGAACAATCGCCGCGACAATCAGAATGCCTACGTCACAGTTCGCGTGCGCCGTGGGGACGCAGCCCTCGATCAGCTCTACATCGATAACCAGCCGTTATCTGAGTATCTCCGCGCGCATTCGCCGCAATGAGCAGAATCGATTTGCGCGACTTGCAATCTTCTGTAGCCACCGGCCCGGGGCCGGTGGCCCCACCTGACGGCCCACAGCGTCATGGCTACAGTGCGTCAGCCGCCCGCCTTCAGCACAGCGAAGGTTTTGCTGCCTTTGCGGTCGAGATACAGAAGGACGCCGCGCTTCGGATCGGCCTTGTTGAGGGCATCGCGGAATGATTGGACGTTCGTTACCGGTTTACCGTCCACTTCAGTAATGACGTCTTCGCGCTCGATGCCCTGCGCCGCAGCGATGCTGTTATCGTCCACACTCGTTACAATCACTCCCTGTTGAACCGGAAGCTTTAAGCGCTTCGCGACCTGTTCGGTCAAATCCTGCACCTGCAATCCAAACTTGCCGACATTTTCCTGTGACGGTTGCGTCGGCTGGGTCGGCAGAGTATTTGACGCTCGCGCGATCTCGTTAGGTAATTCGCCAAGTTTGATGGGGACTTTGATCGTTTGGCCTTTGCGCCAAACGGTAAGTTGGACATTTTGGCCGATTTTCTTTTTCAGGATCTCGTGCTGAAGCTGTGAGTCTGTTTCGATCGGCGTTCCGTCTATTTGGGTGATTACGTCGAACGGCTTCAAGTCGCTTTTGGACGAAGGCGCATCGGCTTCGATCGTGCGCACTACCACTCCTTTATCGGCGCCCTTAAACAAATCCCGAATCGTCGGATCGTCACCGAGCGTTTCGATCCGGATGCCCAGCCACGGGCGCATGATCTTATGGCCAGCGACCAGCTCGGTACCGATTTCTTTTGCCATGTTGATTGGAATTGCAAAGCCCAGTCCGCGGTTCATGCCATTGATCAGCGTGTTCATCCCAATCACCTTGCCATCGATGTCGCACAGCGGTCCGCCGCTGTTACCCGGGTTAATTGAGGCATCGGTCTGCAGATAATCTGAGATCGAATAGCCGCCTGCCTGAAACAATTTGCTCCGGCTTTTGCCGCTGATTACTCCGTAGGTAAACGTGTAGTCGAGCTTGAACGGCGCGCCGATCGCAAACGCAAACTGCCCAACCCGCACAGCATCGCTGTCCCCAAGCTGGACGACTGACAGATCTTTCGCGTCGATCTTGATGACGGCGATGTCGGTTTTCTCGTCCGTACCCACTACCGTTCCTGAAAAATTCCGCCCATCTCTTAACTTCACGTCGATTTTATCTGCGCCTTCTACCACGTGAAAGTTCGTGAAGATGTAGCCATCGGGTCGCACGATAAAACCAGAGCCTTCGCTTTGGACCGGACGCGTCCCCCCGGGATTTCGGCGTGGATTATTTTCATCGGGCGGCCCCTGAAAGAACAGGTCGTCGAGCGGCGAGGTGTCGCTCTGGTCGTTCTTCTTGGAAACCTCAATAATGACCACACTGGGCGCGACAGTTTCGAAGACTTTGGCGAAAGCGTCGTTCAATTGGTGAACGACGTCCTTGCCGGCTTCCGCCCGGAAATCATTCGGCGGAACGGTGGAATTCGGGGCGACCTCAGGTTGCGCCGCGAACGATGTACTCAGTGCAACGCACAGGGTAAGAATGGACAGACGCATGGATTGGAATTTGGACAGCAGGAAACATGCAACGTTCAACTGGCTGCGTCCAATCCCGGCTTACTCAAAGTCGGGCTCGCGCTTTCGCCGAAGCTATACCACATTTGTTGACGAAGCTCGTATAATTCCCAGCCCAACCCTGCATATGCACGCGTTCAAGAGGCGAGTCATCTTTCGAGCCGGCGTTGTAGTTTTAATTTTGATCCTTTTGTGGGCAATGGCCATTGGGCCGGAACCTCCTGCGCGGGTCACGATCTCGCCCGAAGAACTCGTGCGGGCCGTCACGATTCAACGTGCTTCGCTCGTCGATTTGTGCCTGATCGAACACGTCGATCCAAACGGCCACGATGCGCAAGGGCGCACGCCGCTTCTGATTGCAACATCGCAAGAGGATTGGAAAACCGCGCTGCGGCTCGTTGACGCGGACGCACGGATTGATCTTGCCGATAAGAACGGTTTTACGCCGTTAATGGCCGCAGCGATGCGCGGCAATCTCGAGATGTTCCGCTTGTTTCTCGTGCGTACTGCCAATCTGCATGCAGAAGCGCCAACCAATGATGGGCGGGATCTTCTGGGAATGGCTCTGGACGGCGGTAATCCGGAGATTATCGACACTGTGCTGGAGCGCTTGCCAGTAGCACCGCAGTGGACAAGCAGTACCCGACGGGCTCTGACCGCAGCCCTCCAAGCCGGGAAAAAGGAGCAAATCCGATTGCTTCTTGGCAAACATTCAGCGCCTCCGACACCAGAGGGAAAGAAGGTGCCGTTTCTTGCCTATTCGATTGCGAGCAACAACGCCTCTCTTTTTAGCACGCTTCTGGCTTGTGGAGCCAATCCTAACACTGTTCTGCCCTCTCAATCTGACAAGGATTTTCTGGCTATGCTCTCATCGAAAGCGCTTCGCAGCTACGTGGAAGAAGACAGGAACCTCACCGTCGCGATGCTTGCCGCCGGGCTTGGACAGGACGACTACGTGAGCGCTCTGGTCAATGCGGGTGCCAACCGGAGCCGATTGACGAGTCGAAACAAGATGTCGGCGTTGGATATTGCCGCTGAAACTGGTCACTGGCGTGCCGCACAAATTCTTCTTGGCGGTGGACCATCCCCGGATCGGTTGCGTCTCGAAATTTCTCTCGGATTGCAGCGGATCGCTCTCGTTAAAAACGGCGTTCCAGTGTATCGCACGCAATGCTCGACTGGCCGACCAGGTTATTCGACTAAACGAGGCGAATTTGTGATCACCAACAAGGAACGAAACCATCGTTCCACAATCTACCACGTAGACATGCCGTATTTCATGCGGCTGAGTTGTCTCGATTTTGGAATGCACGCGGGATACGTGCCGAATTATCCGGCGTCGCACGGCTGCATCCGATTGCCCGCGGACGCTGCTCGCAAATTCTTCTCTGAAATTCCGGTCGGCACGCTTGTGACGGTGCAATAAGGCGACAGGCGATTGCCTGGTCAAATTCCGACGTCGCGGGAAAAGCAACTATCATTTGCTTGAATCCAAACTGTGCCCTGCGGCATCCTAATGGAAATCGATGGAAGCAGACGAGCAGCCTTTCTCTCCGTGACTAACCAGGCTTTTGTCGCCACGAAAATTTCGAGCGCCACTCTGGCGGGACTACTCATCTCGCTCTTCGCGATGGTCGTGATTCGCCATGCACTCGCGTTTTTTGTAACCGAGATCACGTTTGCCTCGGTAATTTTGAAGGAAACGCTGATTTGGGCGAGCGCAGCCGCTCTCCTGGTTATTATTCGTCGCGGCGAACGCTTATCGCTTAGGTCAATCGGCCTCGGCACATGTCGCTGGTGGAAATCGATTGTCTGGGGATTGGTGATCGCGATCGCATCGGCGGGAGCCGTTGGCGGCCTGGCTTATCTCACGGGGTATGGACACGGTCCGGGGTCCGCCGCATTCGAGAAGCTGCCGCTCTGGCTGATTACACTGATCGTTTTGCGCGCTGGAGTGGTGGAAGAATTATTTTACCGCGGTTACGCCATTGAACGCCTCCGGATGATTGGTCTGGGACCTTTTTGGTCCGTCACAATTCCGCTGGTTATTTTTTCGCTTGGCCATTGGTCCGGAGGCGCTGCAAATATTCTGATCGCGTTCGCGGCGGGCATAATCCTGACCGGATTTTATTTGTGGCGTCGCGATCTGGTGGCCAACATGATAGGCCACGGCTTGGTGGATTTTGTTGCCAACGTTGTTCCAAGACTCTTTTCCTGAACGCGGCGATTACAAGGATGCCAGGCCGCCACTGTCGGCGGTAGCATATGAAACCTTTAATCTTGTTCGCTCCCGGCGCGGGCGCACCGTCATCCCACCCCTGGATGCAAAATTGGAGAGTTCGTTTGTCCGAAATCGGTGACATTGAGACTTTCGATTATGACTACATGCGCGAGGGTCGGAAACGTCCTGATCCTTTGCCAAAACTGATCGCGGCACACCGGAAAGAATTGAGCCAGGCGCGAGCACGGCATCCGGCTGGATCGACTATCCTGATTGGCAAGAGCATGGGTGGGCGCATCGGTTGTCATGTGTCGCTCGAAGAAAAAGTGGACGCGCTTGTTTGTCTCGGATACCCGCTTTGCGCGATGGGCGATCGCACAAAACTCCGGGACGAAGTTTTGCGAGCGCTCAATACGCCAATCCTATTTGTGCAAGGCACGCGCGATCCGCTTTGTCCCTTGGATCTCCTTGAGCAGGTGCGCACAGAAATGAAGGCGCCGAACTTTTTGCACGTCGTCGAAGGCGGGGACCATTCGTTACGGGTCCCGAAGCGTCAGCTCGAGCTAAAGAGCGAAACGCAGGAAGACGTGGATCGGAAAATTCTGGAAACCATTGCTGGATTTGTTGACCAATTGCCAATGTCCGCAGATTAGATCGAGATGAGCGGAAAGAGGACGAAGAAGCGGCAGCGGAAGCCGAGTCACGTTTCCATCCGCACTGGTCAGGTCGAATTCGTGAAAGTCGGGACAGACGCCTGGCGATGGCGCGATGTCTATCGTTGGCTCCTCGGTTTAAAGTGGCCGCAGTTCGCCGCGTTTGTCGCCAGTCTTTACGTCGGGCTGAACCTTTTTTTCGCCACGCTTTATAGTCTCCAGCAAGACAGTATCGCCGGCAGCACCGGTGGGCATTGGTTTTTTGATTGCTTCTTTTTCAGTGTGCAAACGCTGGCCACGGTTGGCTATGGCCATATGTATCCGCAAACGCTTTACGGTCACGTGATCAGCACTTTCGAAATGATGATCGGGATATTTTTACTCGCGACGATGACCGGCCTCATTTTCGTGCGTTTTTCCCGCCCGATCGCGCGTGTTGTGTTCAGCAATTCTCTGGTCGTGGCGCCGTTGAATGGGAAACCGACGCTCATGGTGCGAATCGGTAACGAAAATCAACACAGCATGGTCGAGGCCGAGTTCCGGATCATGTTCTCGCGTGATGAACCGTTGGTCGAAGGCGGAGATTTCCGTTACTTTTATGTTCTCAAACTCCATTTCGATCGGCTGACCGTTTTTCCAGCGGCGCTGACTCTGCGGCACACAATCGACGAGAAGAGTCCGCTTTTTGGCACAACCTTTGAGTCTCTCGAAGCCAGCCGTGCGCTGTTCATAGTATCAGTGGTGGGAATCGATCCGGTGATCGCAGCCTCAGTTCAAACACAAAAGGATTACACGTGGCGCGATATTCAATTCGGCCAGCGCTTTGTCGAAATCTACACTGAGCACGGTGGCGGCCGACTCACCGTGGATTACGGGCGTCTTCACGAGACCGAGTCGGTTTCATAGACCTTGTCGCGGTGGCCGGCTTGTAGTCTGGGCTTTGCTGCGGCGCGAGGACCATGAACCATCACTTCGACACTCGGTGGCGAATTGCGGAAGGATAATTTTGCAGATTATGTTGCCGACTCCAACTAACGAAAGGAATAGCAAACCATGGCAACTTATGTCTGTCTGATTCAGTTTACGGACAAGGGTATTCGCAACATTGAGGACACAGTGAAACGAGGCGACGCCGCGATGGCAGAGGCGGAGAAAATGGGCATGAAGATCGTCGACGAATTGTGGACGATGGGCGCTTACGACGGTGTTGTGACGCTTGAAGCGGCTAATGATGAGACGGTGAGCGCGTTTATCCTCAAGATCGGCTCACTTGGCAACGTCAAGAACCACACCCTGCGTGCTTTTCACCGGAGCGAGATGGAAAACATTCTGGCGAAGATCAAATAGCTCCCATTAGGGCCGCTGGTGCAAGGCGTCTGTCGCAGACCACACCGCAGCCTGGGAAGCTTACACTGTCTGGCGTCCGGGGTTGGAGCTAGTACGCCTGCCCTGGAGGCAGCGCTGATGGAACCAGAGCGACCCGATTCGAGTCCTGCCATACTGCCGTGAACACGTATGTCCGCCCTGGCTGAACATTCAGCACGGTCGATTGCGGCTGGCCGAAGTAATTGTTTGGAACGGCGGAGACTGTCAACACATGA
>DATASP010000238.1:0-1844 GCA_036269155.1 Candidatus Udaeobacter sp. | reverse complement strand
GCGAGATAACTGGTTCGCGCGACGACGTTCAAATAATCAAGTAAGCGATAGTTGCGGTCCTGCCCTTTCATTTTTGAAACGCGGCTTTCAGGATCCTTGATGTCGCCAAAAACAATTGCGCCTGTGGGGCAGGCTTGCGCGCATGCTGTAGTAAACGAATCGTGCGGAATGTGCGTGTCCGCAGACGCGCCTGCACGCGCGTGCGCCGCAATTTTTGCTTCCTCGATACGCTGGACGCAGAACGTGCATTTCTCCATCACGCCGCGCATGCGGACGGTAACGTTCGGATTTTTCTGCATCTTGATAATGTCCGGCGCACCTTTGGTGGTGAGCGGGGCGAAATATTCTTCGTAGATGCTGAAGGCACCGGCGACCTTCCGTTTGCCGACCGGTCGCTGATTGTAATCGAAATAATTGAACCGGCGTACCTTGAATGGGCAATTGTTCGAACAGTAGCGTGTGCCGATGCAGCGATTGTAAGCCATGACATTCAGGCCGTCCTCGCTGTGGACCGTTGCGTTTACAGGGCAAACGGTCTCGCACGGCGCGTTCTCGCAATGCTGGCACGGCATCGGTTGGTGGACCACTTCCGGGTTCTCTGGCCAATCACCACGATCCTGGTTGTATGGTTTGTTGCTGGCGTAATAACGGTCGATGCGAAGCCAGTGCATGATTCGGCCATGAGCCACCTGCAATTTGCCAACGACCGGGACGTTGTTCTCGGCCTGGCAGGCGACGACACACGCACTACACCCGGTGCAAACATTCAGATCGATCGACATTCCCCACTGCTGCGGCGCGGTGAGAGGCGGATGCGTGTAAATGCTGGGCGGCTGGTGCGGTAGTTCCTCTTCGCCTGGAACTTTTTTCGCGAAGTCGTTGTTTTCGCGATAACCTTCTAATGTTGCTTCTCTCACGAGACCACGCCCTTCGATGCTGAAGTGTTCCTGCGTGATGGAGAACGGATAAGTGCGACCGACTTTAGCCACCTTCACACTCTCAATTCGCTTCCCATCAGCGACGGCAAAATACGGATTTGCCGCTGTACGTAGGAGGTAACCATTGAAGCCGGATTGCTCCGCAATGCCCGGTCTCTCTTTTAGCGCTCCGCCTGCATACGGCAGCTCGTAGAACTCTGGCATCTTCCGCGCCCAACCTAGCGGGACGCTAATCGAATTGTCAGCGTGCCCGGGCGAAACGAGCGCGGCGATCACCAGCTCGCGTTTGATTGGTTCCGCGGCAGTACTTTTTTCTGTGATCGTGATTTGTACGAGCTCGCCTGTATGGACTCCCAGGGCTTTGGCAAACCCAGGACTCATCAGAGCGGCATTGTCCCACGTGAGTTTTGTAATTGGGTCGGGCAATTCCTGCAGCCAGCCGTTGTTCGCGTAGCGGCCATCGTCCATCTCATAGCTGGCTGTGAACACAATCTCCGGTGACTCTGGCGTCGGAGCTGGCGGCAGGCTCCATGAACTTTGATCCAGCGTGCCAACTGCGTTTGCGTTGAATGAGGAAGTCTGATCACGCGGCTGAACGTTCGAAGCAAAGCCGTCGTGAAGGAAACGCGACCATCCAGTCTGAAAATCGCCCGGCGGATTGGTTGCGCGAAAAGTTTCCTGCACGAGTTCGGGCCCTTCTGTTTTTGGCCCACCGAGCAGCGCATTGAGCAGTTCAATTTCCGAAAGCCCGCCGAAGAGCGGCAGGATCATTGGTTGGATCGACAAGTAATCGCCCCCGGATGTGAGCGCGTCCCCCCACGATTCCAAATAATGCGCGAGCGGAACGTGCCATTGACTGAGCGCTGATGTGGCGTCCTCGTGATAACCGAGCCGCACAATCTCCGG
>DATASP010000237.1:0-5672 GCA_036269155.1 Candidatus Udaeobacter sp. | reverse complement strand
CACCGCAGCGACTGCGGTGACTTGCGCCGCGCGCATGTGCATCAGATCAGCAAGCAATTTCAGCAGTCCGGTTCTTTCAGGGACGCGGTTTCGAAAACCGGACAGCATTCGTTGTTCGAACGTGGGATCGGGTTTTTCGTGAGCGAGAGTATCTTCCAGAATTTTGTTCATAGTTTTGGTTTCCTGATGAGTTTTTCGGCACGCAGCGCACTCGACGAGATGAATGTGCAACTGGCGCTGCTCTTCGTCGGACAGTTCGCCGTAAAGATCGGCAGCGATCCAGTTATCGATTTCGTCGTGAACGGTTGCCATAGATTCAATCCATTGAAGCCAGAGCGGGACGAAGCTGTTTGCGCATTGAAGCCAGGGCGCGCCCGAGAATTCCGCGCAGAGCGCCATTCGTGAGGCCAAGCGTGTTTTCGATGGTCCGATAATCCATCTCTTCGAAATAACGAAGGGTGAGCGCGGCGCGATGTAGCTCCGGTAATGCGGCGAGCGCGGACTGTAATTGTCGATCCATCGCCACGGTATCAGGTGGATCGGATTCGTTTGCTTCGATTATTTCGTGGGCAATGGGAATAGGTCGCCGTTTGCGAAAAACATCGTGCGCGCGATGGCGAGCGATCATGCGAAGCCACGCAGGAAGTTTCTCCGGATCGCGCACACGCCAGCGCATCTTCCAGGCTTTAATCAATGAGTCCTGCACGACGTCTTCGGCTTCCTCGCGGTTTTGCAAAATGCCGTAAGCGATCGCAAAAAGTGTTCGACTGTGCGTGCGAATGATCATTTCAAAGCCGTCTCGATCACCGTGTATGGCCGCCCGGTATTGTTCGCGTTCACTGGCATCCATTGTATTGCGATCTAAAGCGTAGACGTTTGAAGGCGCGATTCCGCGCGAATTTTTTTTGGGAAACCTGTAGCCGCGGCGCTGTGCGCCGTTTCTGGACGGATTAGGAAAACCGCCCACAGGGCGGTGGCTACAGCTAAAAAATGATCACAGTATTCCCCACGCTGACCAGGTCTTTGACCCGCGCGGCATCCCAGTTTGCAAGGCGAATACAACCGTGACTTGCGGCGCGGCCAATTGTCTCAGGATTGTTCGTGCCGTGAATGCCAATGCCAGGTTTGTTTAAGCCCATCCAGAGAATGCCGACGAGGTTGTTCGGGCCCGGCGGAAGATTGTAATAATCTTCCGTGCGCACTCCGTGGTTGAGCATGCCTTCGTCATAGCGGAACCACGGCCAAATAGTTGCGCCTAGAATTTTCCATGTGCCGACCGGCGCTGGAAGCGTTTTCGATCCCGGCGTGATAGGAAAAACGCAGACCAACTGGTCGTGGTCGAAAACCTCGAGCAAATGCTCATAGGTATCCACGAAAACCTTTCGAGACGCGAACGCAGGATTCTCGGGAACTTTTCCTTCTGTGAATTTTTCTACTTCAAAGGGCAAGACATTCGGCACTTTGAGAGTCTCGCCGGGCTGCAAATTTTCCCAGTTTTTGCCGGGATTAAGTTTCTGAATGTAAGACTCAGCGGAATGATAGCGCTCAGCGACGAATTCCAGCAGCGATGTGTAAGGTAGCCATTTCAGCTTGGCTTGCTCGGCGTGACCGCTTGGAACATCGCCAACCAATTTCAGGTCTTCATCTCTGATTATATAGGTGGTGTACGTCACTGGCACTTGATCAAGCATCCATTGATCAACCGCACCAGTTTTTGGCATCGCGTTTGCGTGCTTGTACGAGATGAGGGCCTTGCGGAAGAATTCGCCCATTCTTCCATCGATTTTGCCGGGCCCGAAATCGCAATTGTCCAAAAAAATCTGCAGCCGCGTAGCGGTTTCCTCGTCGTAATTTGGCAGTGCGACAGGATAAACCCTGGGCGGCGGCGTAGATGTCTCCTGAGCGAGTACGGAAATCGATAGCACGCCGAGCAGCAGGATTTGAAAGCCCAATTTCATCGGCGGAAGTTATGCGCTGTGACGCAGAGGGTGCAAATGCGGTGCGGACAGAATGCTGTCAAGAAACGACGACTTCCTTGCGACCCAGCCGAAACACGACGGCACATTCGGCTGGTAAAATCCACTGCTCCTGAGTCGCAAGTGCAATAGAATCCGCGCCGCCGTAGCGCGGCGAGTCGCTTGTCCAGAGTGTTTCCCACTTATGACCGGTAGGTGTCGCGAGCAATGGTTCGGAGACAGGATGCAAGACCTGGCTCTGTCCAAAATTCACAAGCAAAAGTCGATCGTCGTTTGCCTCCGAAAAATACCTGAGAACGAAGCTCAACCGCCCTAGGACCGCACCATCAATTCCACCGGAACTCTGCTGGCGAAAGCGCGAATCTTCGCGTCGCAATTTCAGAAGATCGATGTGCAGATCATAAAGTTCCCGATTCTTTTCGCGCTCCGAAAAATCCAATTTGCACCTGGCAAACACATCCGGATCATCCGGCGCAGGCAAGATTTTCCATGTCTCCTCCTCGTTAAGTGATAGAAATGGCGCGAGCAATTTGGCGCGACCTTTGCGAGTCCTATCGCGCACGGCCGAATCGCCTGCATCCGCGAAAAACAAAAACGGACCGGACGCGCCGAATTCCTGACCTTGAAACAGCAATGGTGTCCACGGCCCGAGCAGGAGAAGTCCAGTCATCGCGCGATAGCGGCTGGGCGACGTTTGAAAACGCAGCCGTTCGCCGGAGCCGGTGTTCGCGATTTGGTCGTGATTTTCGATGAAACAAACGAAAACCTCTGGAGCAATGCCGAAGGCCAGTGTTCCACGCAATGCTTTGAGCCATGAGCGCGCCTGGCCCTGGTAAAGAAAACCGTATTTCGCGGCAGAAATAAATTCCTGTGGCGCGCCAAGGTAATCGCTGAAATAAGCTTCGTTGCGACCGGTCAGCGCCACTACGGCGCTATGATGAAAATCGTCGTTCCACATTCCGTCCAAATCGTCGCCGCCTTCGCTGCGTGGTCTTGCCATCTTTGCTTCCTGGAGATCGTTCTCGGCGACGAGAATGATCGAACGCGAGCCGGCTGCTTCCCGCGCAGCGCGTCCCACTGCGCCGATAATGTATTCGGTGGATCGATCCCGGATTGCATGTGTCGCGTCGAACCGGAATCCGTCGAAGTGAAATTCTTCAATCCAATAACGCCCATTCGTTATGAAAAACTCGCGAACTGGACCTGAATTTGCGCTGTCGAAATTGATCGTATCGCCCCATTCGTTTTCTTCCTCACGAATAAGATAATCGCCAGAAAAAATTCCCAGATAATTCCCGTCGGGCCCAAAATGGTTATAAACGACGTCGAGAATCACAGCCACGTCTAACGAGTGCGCGCGGTCGATGAATGCGCGCAAATCGTCGGGCGTTCCGTACAAATGCGAGGGTGCAAAAAGATTCACTCCGTCGTAACCCCATCCGAATTTTCCTGGGAAATCCGCGATCGGCATCATCTCGACCACTGTGATTCCGATCCGCCCTAGCTCCGCCAACTGCTCTGTGGCGGCGCGCCATGTGCCCTCTTTCGTAAATGTGCCGATGTGCATTTCGTAGATGATCTGGCCTTTCAGCCGAGTGGCTGCAGGGCCCGGCCATTGGGAATCGGTCCATTGGAACTGTCCTGGATCAATGATGCATGAGGGCCCGTGCGGGCCTTCTGGTTGAAATCGCGACGCAGGATCGGGATAAAATTTTTCCCCGCGGTTCACTCGAAACCAATACCGAGCCTCGACTCCCACATCGAGAGCGCGGGAATAATATCCATCTTGTTCCGGGCTGAGGGCGTGAAACGTTCGCTTTGAGTTGGGCCGGTTCTCGACTACGACGTCAAGTTCGTGCGCCTTCGGCGCCCAAACGCGAAAATGGGTTCGGTTTTCGCCGATCACTTCCGCGCCGATCAGGTAGCAGCGCTTTGCAGTAGACATCGGCAAGAACATGGCGCTCCTCGTCCACTAAACAACTATGCCGCCTGGCTGTAGAGTGCACTGTCCTCAGCGCATCCTGAACGTCACATGCCTTGTCCGCTTAAGACAGCGGACACTACAGCGCACTGACCACTGATCGCGGCTTGATTACATTCGCAAAACCCGTTCAGAATGCCGCGCATGAACGGAACCGAGCCACATATCGAGATCTTCAAACCGTTTGGTGAAGCATTCGAGCTGATGAAGAAAATTCTGTTTCAGCCGTTCGACTTGAAAAAATGGCTCGTCATTGGTTTCGCTGCATGGCTCGCGAGTTTGGGTGCGGGTGGGGGAGGCAACTTCAACTACCCATCCAAGCGCGACGAAGTGCACAAAGTAAATGATGCGATCAGCCAGATCCCGCATCCGATTCTTGTTGGAGCCATTGTTCTGTTGGTTGTTCTCGTGCTCGTTCTGATTGTCCTCTTTGCCTGGTTGCGCGCACGCGGCGGCTTTATGTTTGTCGATTGCATCGTAAAGAACCGCGCCGCAGTCGCGGAACCGTGGCGTGAGTTTCGAAGAGAGGGGAACAGCTATTTCCTTTTTTCTCTCCTGGTCGGCTTTGGCCTGTTGCTTTTCGCGGGATTACTTTCTTTGCCGCTCGTGATTCCCGCAATCAAAGACCATAATTTTCTTCGGACTCACAGCGTTTATCTGATATCGGCCATCGCGGGTTGGATACTCGTGATGATTCTCCTCATTCTGGCGTGGGCGTTGGTGACGAGCTTCATGGTGCCAATTATGTACCGACAGCGTTGCCGCGCGGCCGAAGGCTTTGCTACCGCGACGAGGTTAATTACAGCACATCCTGGTGAGATCCTGTTGTACTGCTTGTTTTGGATTGTTTTGGCATTGGGCAGCGCGATGGTGGGATGCATTGCGGCCTGCGCAACGTGCTGCATCGCGGCAATCCCCTACGTTGGCACTGTGATCTTGCTGCCGCTCTTTATTTTGCTTCGTTCGTTTTCCCTTCTGTTCATCCGCCAATTCGGTCCGGATTACGATGTGTGGGCGAGCTTCACGCCACCGGAGTTCTTGCCGATTCTATCGTTATCCTCCGTTCCTGCGCCCTCAGTGTCTCCATCGAATCTACCGCCCGAATCGCCGCCACGACAGTCCATTTGAGCGCGGCCGTTGAAATACCTATAAAATGTCGACGAACACGCTGCCACGGGTCTAGATTCAATAATGAAACGACCAGTCATTATCTGTGGTGTGGCACTGGCGATGGCTGTCTCGACTTGTTTTGCTGCACCGACTCCGGCCCGGCAGACAAAGACAGCACAGAGAGAGAAAGCGATTGTTGGTTTGGAGAAAATTGTCGTCGAAGTGTTCAAGAACAAGCAGGTGGAGACGTTAAAAAAATATTTGGCGCCGGAGTTTGTTGGGCTTGACGCGGAAGGCTTCAAAAATGTCGATGCCGAACTTGCGGACGTGCCAAAATACGATGTGCGCGAGAACTCCTTTGCGGATATGAAAGTAGCATTTCCAAGCGCGAACATGGCAGTGATTACGTACAAAGTGACGACGCAAGCCGCGCACAACGGGCAGGACACATCGGGCACCTATAACGTCGCCAGTGTGTGGACGAAGCGGGAACGCAAATGGCGCCTTGTCTTTCACGCGTTCACGAAGAGCCAGTAGTATTCCCGACTCTGTGCGACCGTTATGTCCACATGGAGACCACTGATCTTTTCTGCCGCCGCTGTTGC
>DATASP010000236.1:0-11048 GCA_036269155.1 Candidatus Udaeobacter sp. | reverse complement strand
GGCAAAGGGCGGCCACAGCTACTCCGTCAATTCCGTCACTTATTCGCCCGATAGCCAGTGGCTCGTATCGGGCAGCAGTGATCGAACGGTCAAGATCTGGCGCCGCGACGGAACTTTCATCCGGACCCTGGCCATTCCCTTCGATATCAACCACCAGTTGTTTGACGTTTTTTCGGTCGCAATCTCTCCCGACGGCACTTTGATCGCGGCGGGAGTTCAACAGACCATTGGAGGCAATCAGTGTACTAGCGCCGTTCACATCTGGAGGATCTCGGATGGGCAATTGGTGCAAACCTTTACCGGCTATGCCGTCGGAGACATAACGAATACGGGGGTAACCTCAGTCGCCTTTTCGCCGGACGGGCAATATCTGGCCAGCGGAAGCAAGGACCGATCAGTAAAAGTCTGGCGAATGTCGAACGGCACCCTCGTCAGCAGTCGTTTCGATCATGCGCAGCCTGTAAATTCGGTCGCGTTCTCTCCGAATGGCCAGTGGCTTGCCAGCGGCAGCAATGACAATACCGCTAAACTCTATCGAACCTCAGATTGGGGATTGGTGCAGACATTCACAGGCCATACGAACGTCGTTCTATCGGTCGCCTTCTCACAGGACAGCAAACGTCTGGCGACCGGTAGCTGGGACGCCACCATCCGGCTTTGGAACATTTCAAACGCAAGCCCGCCGTTGGTGCTAATGCATGGCAGCAACGTTTTCTGTGTCGCCTTCTCGCGTGACGGAAGGTTGCTAGCGTCGGGTGCCAATGATCATAGCATCAAGCTTTGGGACCTGAAGCGAGGCGTGCTAGTGGATACATTGCTCGGGCATGGCGCTGCGGTGCTTACGCTTGCGTTTACGCCTGACAGCCAGCTACTCGCCTCCGGAAGTTGGTCTCCGGAGTTCGCGATCAAGGTATGGGGCCAGAGTCCGACAGTACCGACAGCCAGCAATGGCTTGAGCCCGCTTAATCAATTGCTGTTCACGGTCACCAACCATTCGAGCTCGATCAATGAGTTGATATTCGCGCCTGACGATAAATTGATCAGCGGCGGGGACACGACGGCCCGGTTTTGGGAGAGATTGAACGGCCGATTTCTGAGAATAATTAACGCTGCGACCTCTGTGACGAGCATGGCCGTCTCGCCGGATGGCCAACTGATCGCGCTGCCCGGCGCCAACCACACGGTCAAAATCTATCACACAGCTGACGGCACCCTTGTGCAGACGCTGGTGGGTCACACCCAAGACATCACAGGTCTCGCCTTCTCGCACGATGGGAGCCTTTTAGCGTCCGGTGCTTTCTTTGACGGGAGCAACGATGTCATCAAATTGTGGAACGTCTCGAATTGGACGCTCGTGCGGAACCTGTCCGGGCCGTTTCTTTTTGGGCCATTCATGGGCATCAATTTCTCAGCTGATGACACGCTGATCTCGGCGAGTTGCGAAAGCGTACCCGCAGTGTGGCATGTTTCCGACGGCGCCTTTGTTCGCTCTTTTCCCGTTAGTGGGCTGACCCGATTCTCTCCAGATGGAACACTTCTCGCCATCGCTTGCAATCCCATTCATATTCACCGCACCTCGGACTGGGTGCAGGTAGCTGCCTTATCGGATCAGAACCAGGCCCTCGCTTTTACGCCCGATAGTCACTACCTGGCGGTGGGAGGTTCCAGTCAACTTCAATTTTGGCGAGTCTCTGACTGGACGTTGCAGCTTTTCTACGACCGGGAGCTAGGATACCCTGGACAAGGCGTCACTTCGCTCGCATTCTCGCCAGACGCGAGCCGCTTCGCTTATGGGCGAACAGACGCTGTCGTAGCGCTCGCAACGAACCCGTTCCCTCCGGCAGGCAGCCAGTAACTTTCATTACACGATCAGCATGCAATCGCCGTAGCTGTAAAAGCGATAGCGTTCGCGAACCGCTTCTTCGTACGCGCGTAACAGAAATTCACGACCTGCAAACGCGCTGACCAGCATCAGCAAAGTGGAATGCGGGAGGTGAAAATTCGTAAGTAGAACATCGACGACCCGGAAATGATACGGCGGGTAAATGAACAGGTCTGTCGCGCGTTCTTGGGCGACAATTTCGCCGCCTGCCTGAGTTACTGATTCCAGCGTACGAACCGTTGTCGTTCCAACGGCGATGATTCGGCTCGCACTATTGATTTTGGTTGCGGCTTCTTGCGAAATCGAGAAGCGCTCCGCATGCATGCGATGATCGGTGATATTTTCCGATCGCACAGGCAGAAACGTTCCTGGCCCGACGTGCAGAGTCACGAACGTGTGCGGGATTTCACCCAGAATTTCCTCCGTGAAATGAAGACCGGCCGTGGGCGCGGCGATGGCGCCGGGCGCATCACTAAAAACGGTCTGATAACGGGCCGTGTCCTTTTCATCGCTCGCGCGGTTGATATACGGCGGCAGCGGCATGGAGCCGCCAGCATAAAGATCGACATCTTTGTCCAGGGCAACGATGCGCTCGCCGCCATCTGTGATCTCCTCAACTCGCAGCGTGATGTTGTCGATCTTTGCCGTCGCGCCAACCCGCATTTTGCGTCCCGGCTTGACCAGACTCTTCCAACGCTTTTGCCCAACGCGTTCGACAAACAGAAATTCGACCGCACCGTCATCCGACAATCGGCGCGCTGGAAGAACGCGGGTGTCGTTTAACACAACCAGGTCGCCCGCCCCCAGAAACGCTTTCAGTTCGCGAAACTGGCGATGTTCGATTGCCTGCCGGGCGCGATACAGCACCATCATGCGGGAATCCTCACGGCGCTCCAGCGGACGCTGCGCAATGAGTTCCCGCGGCAGATCATAGGCGTAATCGGTTAGCTTCGTACTCATCGTGATTAACACCGGACTTCAGGCCGGTGTTAATAAAAGGCGGGCGAAAAAAATTGCACGCGCGCGCAAAATTTTGGATCATCGCCGCAAATGACCGAGCCAGCTCTCGATTTGGTTATCGCAGTGCTGGAGAAGATCCGCGAGACGAATGATCGTTTTCCGAACGCATCGAAGAGTGTGCTCGCGCGATTGCAAACCGAACACCCTGTAGCCGCTTCGCTGCGCGAAGCGCGCACGTCGCTCACAGAGCGACGGCTACACCCATCACCGAACAAGGCGGAATTACTCGAGCCTATTCGCGAACGTGTGTGCGCTTGCACGAAATGCGCGCATCTCGCCTGCTCACGCACACAAACCGTTTTCGGGGTAGGAAATCCAGACGCGGACTTGATGTTCATCGGTGAAGCGCCCGGCTTGGATGAGGATCATCAAGGGGAACCATTTGTCGGGCGCGCCGGACAATTGCTGACGAAAATCATTAAGGCGATGAACTTCGCCCGCGAAGACGTTTACATCGCGAACATTCTCAAGTGCCGGCCGGATATGCCGCCAGGAAGTTTTGGAAATCGCGCGCCAACACCGGCAGAGATGCAAACCTGTCGCCCTTATCTGGTTGAGCAGATCGACGTCATCCAACCCAAAGTCCTGGTCGCGCTTGGCGCAGTTGCGGTGGAAGGGTTGCTTGGAATGCGGGGCACGATGCGCGAACTGCGCGGGCGCTGGCACGCTTACAACGGGATCCCGCTCATGATCACATATCATCCCGCTTACTTGCTTAGGAACCAGGCGCCATCAGAAAAACGCAAAGTTTGGGAAGACATGCTCGAAGTGCTGGAGCATCTCGACCGACCGATCACGGAGCGACAACGAAATTATTTCCTGTAGCCGTTTCGCTGTGCGAAGCGCACCGCTGAAGCAACAAACATCCGCGTGCCCACGTTGCCCATAGGGCAACGGCTACAGTTTGGCGCGATTGAACATCGCGTCGATCGTTCTGCGCGACACGAAAGTAATAAACAGCGACAAAATCATCGCCCGTATTTCGCCGCGCGCGACTTTCACCGTTCGCTGCAAGGCCGCGCAGCCGGTGGCGTCCAAAAGCGCGAGTGTACGCGCGCCGATTAATGCCGGCAGAACTGTTGCAGCACGCACGCGCCGGTTTTCAATCGCGCGCGAGTATTGCATCCCGCATTCAAGCCCCGCCTTTGCTTTCTCCAGCCAGGCTCGGTAAATCGGCTGAAAGCGTTCTGGTTCGGAGAGAATCTGCGATGTGGCCAGATGCGCCGCGTTCAATTCGTATTCGGGGAAATAACATCTGCCAGCCCGGAGGTCGGAGCCGGCATCGCGTAGCACATTGATCAACTGAAGCGCCATTCCATAGCGCTTGCCGAGCGCCAGCATTTCGTCTTCGCTCAGCCTTGCGAAACTCCGAACATGCCGAAAACAAAGTCGCGTCCAAAATTCACCGACACAGCCAGCAACCAAATAGGTGTACTCATCCAAATCAGCAGCTGTCCCGAGCGCGCGGATTTCTTGCGGACTATCGAAACGCTGCAGATCGAGCATTTGGCCGTGAGTGATTTTCTCGAGCACGCCGCGAATGTCGTTGCGATCGGCCTGCTCGATCTGATTGAGCCAACCAAGACAATCCGGCAATGACTCCAGCAGTTGCCGTTCGCTCGTTTTCTCCTGGAGCGGAACAAACGCGGCGATCAGATCGACAACGACATCGCGCGAAGCTATGCCCTGAATCCCGTCCGACAGCATCTTCAGCGTTTCGATTCGCACCGGCACAGAAATTCCCTGTGTGTCGGCAACGCTGTCGGTTGCTCGCGCAAGCAAATAGGCGAGCGCGATCGGTTCGCGTAATTGTATCGGTAACAATCGAATCGATAGATAAAATGAACGCGAGACCGAGCGTAGAAGTGATGTCTGCAATAATTTGGTAGAGGTACGTAATCGTGCGCTCATCGTCGGTTCGCCAGGCACAAGATTACCTCCGGCCATTAGCTGAGGCGATAATTTGCATTGCGGAGTCTTTCTTACGAGGATCGAGTTCGCTGCACGTCGTGCCAGAACAACGCGTTCGCGCATTCTCGCCTCTCCCTTCTCAAGGGAGAGGGTAGGGTGAGGGTTTCTGGCCGCTCGAATAAATCACAGGTGCAGATCCCCTCACCTCAATCCTATCCCCTTCACAAGGGGAGAGGCAGAGAGCCTGCCGCTGGATACCTATCCTCAACAGCGATGCATCTCGGAATTGAATAGAGAACGGCTGATCCGTTGTTATCTGCATCGGTGATTTCGGCAGGCGAGATTCGGTACGAACATCGTCATCGTCCGATATTTTTTAACTCGATCCGATTGGGCGCTGAATTACCGAGTCCGACCTGACCTGCAAAGTCGATATAAGCCGCAAGTGGGCCGATCGGACGCAGAGTCGTACGCACGCGCCATTCTTCCAGACGCTTCAAGGCGATGGCGTCGAGGGCGACCGGATCCCTGCTTGCATACAACGTGGCATGATGAACTGCGTAATTCGGTTGCGGCTGCGGACCGCCCGCATATTGCGCGATGAGGCCGTCCATTAGGTTAAACACAACTTTTTTCGCGATAAGGGGGTTGGCATAAATCTCCGCGAGACTTTCTGCGCCAAACCGCGAGCCCTGTGCGAACCGACGCCAGTTATCGATGTTCGGAATCGTCATGTTGTAAATGCAACCTGCGATCCCATTCGTTTCACTAACACTCATCACCGGAACGTTGATAACTTTGTCGACTTCGTTGGAGATGATTTTTGAAAAATGACTCACGTTGCTGGTGGCATCGGCATCGGCGAAAAGCGGCATCTTCCCTATATCGCCGACATAATCGAAATCACCCCACACCAGTTGTCCTACCAAAGGAGCAGACACGACGGCTTTCGCGTCATACCCGTCATGTGGGGCAATTGCTTTTAGCTGGTAACCGTCAACCGCTGGCCGATATCCGGCCTCTTTAATTCCACCAAGGGACCGGTCCCAAACGATGATGCCGCTGCGCGGGTGACCCGCCGCTGCCAGGCCGTCCACGATTGCGTTCACAATAGCGTGGTGCGTCGTGAAGAGCTCACCGCCGGCTGCGCAGATTTTGATTCCAATCCTGTCGTCTGGGGAAACGAGCGACGCCCACGCTTTTGCTACGTCAGACTGTCCGGTCGCGGCGAGAACGAGCCGGTTCACCATCTCACGGACGACGCGCGGGTTCGTTGTGTAATCTTTGATTGAGGCGGGATCATGCACAGCATACACAATCGAAGGTGTCGGCGCTGTCTGGGGCGATTGCGCCAGCCCCGAAGTGATGGCGCAAAACAGAACCAGAGCTAACTTTCCCAGTTTTGTCATGTCGAGCGAAGTCTCCCACTGCTACGGGATCTATGTTTCCAGCCAGAGATTCCTCGACTCCGCTCGGAATGACAACAAAGTCTGACAGATTTTATGAGTAACAGCGGGAATCACAACTCTGGCACTGTAGCCCCGAAAGCGTTCGGGGTGTCGGCTTCGGAATCGCGTGGCAATGCAGGCGACACCCCTGCCACTACACGCCCCATCCGTCACGTTTACGTCCACATCCCCTTCTGCGCGCGGATCTGCCCGTACTGCGCGTTTTACAAGGACCTGCTCGACCGCTCCCAGACCGGGCGTTTCTGTGAAGCGATTTTGCGCGAGCTGGAATCATATCAAGGAACTGGAGACGGCCGCTCGTCGCTCCTTCCGTCAACGATTTACTTCGGCGGTGGCACACCAACAGCGCTCAGTATCGCCCAACTGGAACTGTTGCTCCGCGGATTTCTTGAGCGGCTCGATCTCTCATGTCTTGAGGAGTGGACAATCGAAGCCAATCCCGGCAGCGTTTCCGCCCGAAAAGCCGATCTTCTGAAAAAATTCGGCATTAACCGGATCAGTCTCGGTGTACAGTCCTGGGACGACCACTTGCTGAGATTGCTCGGACGCGAGCACAACGCGTGGCAGGCAGAAGAATCATTTCATCTTCTGCGTGCGGCCGGATTCACAAATATCAATGTCGATCTCATGTTCGGATTACCCGGCCAGACAATCGAGCAGTGGAGATCGACTCTGGAGAAAACCATCGCTCTTCAGCCTGATCATATTTCGGCGTACTGCCTCACGTACGAGGAGGACACCGAGTTCTTTCTGCGACACGCGCGTGGCGAATTTCGGCAGGACGCAGACGCTGACTCTGAGTTTTTCGAAATTGCCATGGCGATCCTCGAGCGCGCCGGCTACGAACATTACGAAATCTCGAACTATGCGCGTCCCGCGTTTTCGTCAGTTCACAACCGCGCTTACTGGCTCGGCAAAGATTATCTGGGCATCGGCCCAAGCGCGGTTTCGACTGTCGGTATGCGGCGCTGGCAGAATGTCTGTGACTATCGCAGCTACATTGATCGCGTTCTCTCTTGTCAATCAGCAGTTGCATCCATCGAAGATCTGACGAGTGAAATGAAACGCACTGAGCGAATCGCATTGTCGCTGCGCACGCGCAACGGAGTTTCTGCTTCGGAGCTGAGACATTCGGCGCAGCAAACCAACGAATTTGTTGCGCTCGGATTACTTCGAGAATTCGACGGTAATTTCGTGCTAACTCGAAAAGGCAAAGCGCTTGCGGATTCCGTTGTCGAAGCGTTCCTGTAGCCGGCATCATTGATGCCGGTGTTCCTGGCACGCGTGTTCCTTAGCCGGGATCACCGATCGCCGCTACAGACCGATTAATAGAATTCTGAATCGGAGCTGTAGCCGGAATCGTCGCGAATAGAACGGAGACGGGCACGGCTGCCCCACTCGGATTCGGGGCGATTGATCTGTCCCAGCGTGATTTTCACGAGCCACGGCGCCGCCGCCAAAGCACCAATCGCAACGAGCGCAATCGCTGCTGCGTGGCGGATCGAGGGTTTGATTTTGTCGGCCACCAACATGCCCAGGCCAAGACCGATAGCGGTGCGTGTGACGACAAGCAGCGGATCAACGGGAATCTGCTCGGCAGTTTTTGAAATGGATATGGGGAAAGACATCGCCTACCATATACGTCGCGTTTGGGAAAAAGAAACGGCAATTTTCGCGACCAGAAAGATCCTCCCATCCTTCATCGACATGCCCGCTTCGATTTACGCCCTCGTCCTCGCCGGTGGCAGCGGTGAACGTTTTTGGCCTTTGAGCAGGCGGGCGCGCCCCAAACAACTGCTGCGCCTGGTTTCGAACAAAACTCTGCTCGAAGAAACTTTGGCGCGGCTTGAAGATCTTATTCCTCCCGAGCGCATTCTAATTCTCACGAACACCGAGCAGGAGAGCGCAGTTCGCAAATTACTCGGCAATTTTCCAAAAGAGAACATCGTAGGCGAGCCAGCCAAACGCGATACCGCTGCTGCGGTCGCGCTGGGCACCGGCTGGGTAGCGGCTCGCGATCACGCAGCCATCATGCTTGTTCTTCCTGCCGATCACTTGATTGCAAACCGGGCGGCCTTTCAGGAAACCCTCGCCCTGGCTGCCGATGCCGCGGAGGAGACAGGCGAGCTTGTCACCATCGGCATCAAGCCAACCTGGGCCTGCCCCGGTTTCGGATACATCGAACAAGGCAAGCCGGTACGTTTGCGCAAGCATCCCGACATTGATGCGGTCCATCGGGTCCTTCGCTTTCGCGAAAAGCCCAACCTCGATCTGGCTGAATCGTTTTTGCGAAAGGGAAATTTTCGGTGGAACGCGGGGATGTTCGTTTGGTCGGTGCCCACAGTGCTTCGCGAATTCAACCGTCAGGCGCCAGAGTTGGCTGATTTCATTTCGCAGCTTAGAGCTCCGGAAAATTTCGAGAAAGCTTTGCGTGAGCGCTTCAACAAACTGCCGCGCATCTCATTCGATTACGCGATCATGGAAAAGGCCGATCGCGTCCTCGTAGTAGAGGCCAGCTTCGACTGGGACGACATCGGAAGTTGGAGAGCAGTGGCCAATTACTTTCAGAAAGACAAACATGGAAACGCTGCGAACCGCGCCATTACCGCGCTCGAATCCAGCAACAACATCGTTTTCGAGGAAGACGGCACCAGTGTCGCGCTGCTTGGAGTCCATGATCTCATTATCGTGCGAACGCAAGATGCACTGTTGATCTGTCATCGACACGAAGCTGAAAGGATCAAGGACCTCATCGGCAAAATTCCGCCCGAACTGCAATGAGAAATCGTTGTAGCCACGCCCCTGTGGGGCGTCATATGACGCGGAGCACGATATCCCGGACGGCGCACAGCGCCGTGGCTACAGGCCAATGAATCCAATCCTGGCTCTCGATTTTGGGCGTGCGCGTATTGGCGCGGCGATCTCTGATGAGTTGCAGCTGCTAGCGCATCCGCTCGAAACCATTCCTGCGAACGAACAGGCGCCCTCGCGCGTCGCGGAGATCGTGCACGAAAGGAAAGTTGATCACGTTGTCGTGGGATTACCCAAACGGATGGACGGTCAGATCGGTTCGGCCGCGACTGAAGTCCTCCAATTTGTAGAAAAGCTGCGCGCAATTCTGCTGTGCCCGGTTGTCACCTGGGATGAACGCCTGACCACCGTGGCAGCCCATCGCGCACTGCGTGACGCAGGCAAGAAGACGCGGCAGACACGCGGCTACGTAGATCAAGTTGCGGCTCAAATGATCTTGCAAAGCTATCTGGACCGGCGAGCGACAGAAACCGCAACTAAAGTGATTAGTGATCGGTGATCGCTTGTAGTGTTCTCGTAGATGGATGAGCGGCTCGGAGTAAAAGACAGGTGCCGACCCTCACCTCAATCCTCTCCCTCGCAGGGAGAGGCGGAGGCATCAGCGCCGGGTGAGGGGGTTTGCCTCCCACGGGTTCGTCGATCACCCGCGTCACGTATCACAAGGCACGAATCGCCAACACGAATTGTTATGTCTCGTAGGTTAAAATTCATCATAGCTTATGACGGCGCGCCGTTCGCCGGCTGGCAGAGTCAATCTCATGGCAACACGATCCAGGATCATCTCGAGCACGCCTTTAAGCGCATCGCAAGTAGGCCAGTGCGTGTTCACGGAGCCGGACGAACAGACGCAGGCGTTCATGCACTCGCGCAATGCGCGCACGCCGATGTTGGCAAACTCTTGGCACCCGCGCGTTGGATCGAAGCGCTCAATGCGTTACTGCCTCCAACAATACGCGTGATACGCTGCCGATATGTGTCGAACGAGTTTCATGCGCGAATTTCGGCCAAGGGAAAAGTCTATCGCTACAGAATCTGGTCGGCGCCTGTTTTGCCTCCATTTAAAGACCGTCGTGCCTGGCACATTGCGCACCCGCTCGATCTCAATGTTTTGAAAAGGGCTGCAAAGCATTTCGCCGGCACGCATGATTTTGCCGCCTTCGCTGCCAATCGCGGCAAAACAGAGGAAAGCACAATCCGCACGATTCATTCCGTGCGCGTGCGGCAAAAAGGTCCCTGCGTGACAATCGAATTCGATGGCAACGGTTTTCTCTACAAGATGGTGCGATTAATGGTCGGTTCGCTTGTGCAATGCGCGCTCGGCGAAATGAAGATCGAGGAGATCGCTGTGCGCGTGCGCTCGGCCCAGGTCGAGTCAACTCGTTTTGCCGCGCCGGCTGAAGGACTATTTCTCGTTCGGGTGCGCTATTGACGCTATGCGCTGATGCGTTGTCGCTGTCCTTCGTTTCGATGGGCCCGACACGGCGGCCTCTACGCGGCCGTGACCAGTCCACCCAGTACGCCAAGCGAAGCGCCGACCAGCATTTCCAACAGGTCATGGCGCCCCAGATAAAGCCGCGACCAGAAGACGAGAAAGGCCAGGGCGAAAGCAATCGCGCCCACGACGGGATGGACCACAAATAGAATGATCGCGCTGTAAAAAGCGAAAAGCGCGTGCAAGGACAACTTGATTCGAAAATTGACCAGCGCGGCTACAAGCAGCAGAAACAACGTCACCACGGCACCGCGCAATGCCATAGCCGGCGCGCGCAATAGCCAAAGCGCAATCACAGCCACCGCCGAAATTGGAATCGCGCGTGGGTAAAATCGGACACGTTCTGATCGAACGGAAACATCTGCGTCACTCCATCGGCCTGTCCGGGCCCCCCAAAAAAGTAAAAGTCCCATCGGCAGAATTAGCGTCACCAACAAAGTCAGCAAAAGCCCGAGCCCGGCGC
>DATASP010000235.1:0-3228 GCA_036269155.1 Candidatus Udaeobacter sp. | reverse complement strand
GCGCTTTGTCGAGCCGGGCGAAGGTTTCGATGTCGTCGCGACAACAGGTCATACCGGCGCCGAGACGCGGGCGATCGGTCAGGTCGGCGGCGGCATGGAAATCCGGTTAACTCCGCACATCGGCTGGGTCAATGATTTCAGCTGGAATTTCGTGGACGGCCCAAATAATAATTTTGGTATGGTCCGCACCGGCGTGAATTTCGCGTTCTAGCCCGTTCACGGGAGTATTTGCTGTGGCGGCGTCTGGAATACCGGACGCCGCTTTTTTTGTACGGGTGAGATTTGCGAAGCTAACCATGCACACGAAATTATCCTGATGTCGTTTATCGAGACATTGGATAGCCTTGCTCTAAGAAAATCGGAGCTGATCGAGCGCTTTGAGCATCTGATTGCCTCGAAATCTGATCAGGAACTCGAAGCAATGGCGCAAACTTCACGCGCGCTCACATTGCAAAACTTTGGGCGGACCATGCGCCTCTTTGCACCGCTCTATCTTTCCAACGAATGCATCAACAATTGTCAGTACTGCGGTTTCTCGCGGGATAATCCGATCCTGCGCGTCACGCTTACCGTCGATGAAGTGGTGGCCGAAGCGCGTCATCTCGCGCGGCAGGGATTTCGCCAAATCCTTCTTGTTGCAGGCGAGCATCCGAAGTTTGTGAGTGGCGGTTATCTCGCCCAGTGCGTGCGCGCTCTCGCGCCCGATTTTTCATCGATCTCCATTGAGGTCGGCCCGATGGATACCGAGGAATACGCGCCGATTGTCGAGGCTGGCGCAGAAGGTCTTGTCGTTTATCAGGAAACCTACAATCGCGGCGTGTATGCCGAGATGCACACGGCTGGGCCGAAACGTGATTTTAATTATCGACTCGATTGCGTCGAGCGTGGTTACGCCGCCGGTTTTCGCCGGCTCGGCATCGGCGCGCTCATCGGTCTGACGCGGTGGCAGGATGAAGCCGTCGCGCTGGCTGCACACTTGAAACATTTGTTCAAACGCTGTTGGCAAGCGCAAATCACCGTGAGCGTGCCCCGTTTGCGTCCGGCAGCCGGTGGATTTCACCCGCTATTCACGATGAGCGACCGCGAACTTGTGCAATTGGTGTGC
The DNA here is from genome assembly GCA_036269155.1 of Candidatus Udaeobacter sp. Classification (GTDB taxonomy): domain Bacteria; phylum Verrucomicrobiota; class Verrucomicrobiia; order Chthoniobacterales; family UBA10450; genus Udaeobacter. Next base: position 2,123 of record DATASP010000235.1, on the reverse strand, counting down.
GCGTTGCGCATCACGTTCCCGCAGGTTGGGATCGTGCTTAGCACACGCGAGCGCGCGGGGCTCCGCGATGCGCTCGCCTCGATCGGAATAACAATGATGAGCGCCGGCAGTCATACCGAGCCCGGCGGTTACACCCGACAAGGCCGTGAACATTTGCATCGCACCGTGCGTGGCCGAATCGTCGCGCCGGAATACCAGGAGGCCGAAGACCAAATCGCCACCGGCCAATTCGAGATCAGCGACGAACGCTCCCCAGCGGAAATCGCTGCAGTCCTTCGCCACCGAGGACTCGAACCGATTTGGAAAGATTGGGATCAGGCTTTCTGCAGCGTATGAAGATTGCAGTCAACGGCGAATCTGTGGACACTCGCGAGGCGAAAACGATCGCCGAGCTTATCGAGCGCTATGAATTGCCGCCGCAATCGATTTTGGTGGAGCACAACGGCCTCGCCGTGCATCGACACGAATGGCCAGAGCGCCCACTTGCTGAAGGCGACCGCATCGAATTCATCCGTGTGGTTGCCGGCGGATAAGCAAAATTGACTAGACCTGCGCCGCGCTTTTGACCACCACGCGCATTCCATCTGTTTGGATGACAGTCACTGGTGTTTCCCGGGCAATGAATTCGCCTTCGGTAACGACATCGACAACGTGATCGGCGAAACGCACTTTGCCGCTGGGTCGCAACACGGTGACGGCTGTGCCTTGCATTCCGGGCGCAAGCGCCAGTGCGGTTGCAAAGTGTCGCGGCGCGCCGGCCAGAGATGGTCCTGGAGGATTTGAATCGATCAACGCAAAGCGTCGGTAAAAACTGGTACGCGGAAGATAACGCGCAAGAAGCGCAATCACGATTAACGCTCCCACGAGCGCGATGAACATGTTGAGCAATGGGATGGCAAGCATTTTGCCGGTCGGTAAAAAGGGTTGGTGCGGGTACCGGTCGATCATTGTCCACAGCAATGATGCGATGATGAGAAACACGCCGACAACTCCGAAAACGATCGTGCTATGCGCAAAGAAAAGTATTTCGATGAGTACCAGAACCATTCCCAGAATGAAGAGCGCGACGACCTCCCAGCCGGCGAGCCCGGCGAGATAATGGCCCAGGAAAAAGAGTGCGAAACAAATTGCTGAGATAACGCCGGGCCACATCACACCGGGAATCTTGAATTCCAAATACGCTCCGAGAATTCCGCCAAGCAGCAGCAATGGCGCAAGCGCAGTGATCCAAAATGCGAGCTGCTCGAACCCAGTTGGCTCGATCTTGACGATGTTGCCTTTGAGTCCGGCTTTCTTGGTCAGATCGGTAATCGAATCGACGATGCCTTCCGCCAGTAACGGCTTCCCGTTAATCTTTTCGGTCGCTTCCTGCGCATTGAGGGTAAGGACTGCGCCTTTTGGATGCACGACGCGGTCACCGATTTTTACGTCCTTCTCCTTATTCATGAATGCCTCCGCGAGGTCGGGATTATGGCCGTTCTTGATGGCCGAGCCTCGGACGAGTGCAGACCAATACGAAATCGTTTTCTCCTTTGCTGTGGGGGGCAGATCTTCGCCCGTCGAAAGAATCGGTGCAGCCGCGCCAATTGCGCTCACGGGCGCCATGTAAATGTGTCGCGTTGCGATGACAATGAGTGCTCCGGCCGATCCTGCGTTCGTGTTAATGAACGTGTACGTGGGGATTTTGATTTGGTTGAGCGCGTTGACGATCTCCGTCGCTGTGTCGAGGCGGCCGCCGTACGTGTTCATGTCAAAAACGATGGCGGAAGCGTTGTTGGTCTCGGCGGTTTTGACTGCGCGCCGCAGAAACGCCAGCAGCGACGGTGCGACTTCACCATGCATAGGCACAACAACGATGTCGCCTTTGTGAATCGTTTCGCGGGTGGGAGCCGCCGCAGCAACGCCGAGGCTACAAGCGAGGAAAATACTGATCGCGAGCATCTTCATCTTTTCAGTTGATCAGACGCGGATAAGCTTGCCAGTTTCCCTGTGGCAATTCCATCAGAAACAATCGAACAAATCGCCGCCGGGAATGATATCGTCGACCTCATCGGTTCGTATTTTCCGCTGAAGCGCGCCGGAGCGAATTTCAAGGCGCTCTGCCCGTTTCATCAGGAGAAAAC
>DATASP010000234.1:0-5229 GCA_036269155.1 Candidatus Udaeobacter sp. | reverse complement strand
GGCAAACGTTATAGCGGGATCGTTCTCGCCTCAAAGGCCAGCTCGCTCAGCACACAACTACTCGAGCGACTGGTGCACGCGCAATTTCAGGAGACGCGTGTTTACACGCTCGAATCCTTCTACGAAACTGAATGGCGTTATCTGCCGCTCGGCGTCATTGATCCGTTTTGGCCGCTCCAGAGTGGTTTTCAACTGGCTCGTACCTCTCCCTACCATTATCTCAAGCGGCTTTTCGATGTCGTTGCCTCGTCAATAGCACTGATCATTTGCGCTCCGATCTTTGTGCTTGTCGCTCTGCTCATCCGGACCCAGGACGGCAGTCCGGTGTTTTTCCGGCAGGAAAGAGTCGGTCGTGACGGAAGACGGTTCATTCTTTTTAAATTCCGAACAATGCGACCCTCCAATGAAGCGGACGAGGACATTTACACGCGAAAAGGCGATCGTCGTGTGACGTCTCTGGGGCGTTGGCTGCGGAAACTTCGTCTTGATGAGCTGCCGCAGCTCTGGAACGCGCTCAAAGGACACATCAGCCTGATTGGTCCACGCCCGGAGTGGAGCAAGTGCGCAGAACGCTATGAGCAAACAATCCCATTTTATCATTTTCGGCACCTGGTGAAACCGGGTATTACGGGCTGGGCGCAAGTGAATTACCCGTACGGCGAGAGTGACGAGGACGCGGTCGAGAAGTTAAAATATGACCTCTACTACATCCGGCATTACTCACTGAAGCTGGACGCCATGATCGTGCTGAAAACGTTATACACGATGCTATTCGGCAAGGGACGGTAATGCGACGGAAATCGGTTGCCAGAGGTCGGAGATCGGAGTTGTCTGGACCGTCTAACATGTGATTTCTCACATCTTTCGCAGCGCATCACGCTGGACTTTCTTCGCCGCCCTCGTCTATGCGCCGTGGGCGTACGGCGCCACAACATCGGAAAGCATCCAAATTACCAACTGGGTGCTACTCGCTGCACTCGTTCTTTGGGCCATTGAGTTGCTTGTTAGCAGGCGGACGCCGCGATTTCCACGGCTTCTGTTTTTCTTAACGGCGGCTTTGATCTGCGTGGGCGGTTGGATGGTCTTCAACGCGAAATCGATCTACGACTCGGATTTTGCCGTTTTTGTACCGTTACGCAATTTCGCGCCGCCTGTGGCCGGCTCCGTTGACTACCCGATCAGCGTTGCGTGGATGACCCGAGGCGCCTTGTTCCTGGGAATAATCTTGTTTGTCGCAGATCTTTCTCAAAGCAACCGATGGTTGCTTCGCTTGTGGTATGTGATTGGTCTGGTCGGCGGCTCGATCGCGGTTCTCGGCTTACTCCAGAAAGCCACCGGTGCGCATATGATATTCTGGCAACCACCGCCACCGGAGAGGCTTCGAGTAAGCACATTTTTTGCGACCTATTATTATCACGGTAATGCCGGCGCTTTCTTAAACCTGGTGTGGCCATTGAGTTCCGGACTGGTTATCCGGGCCTTTGCCAGCGGGTCCCATCCATGGATGCGTGCGATCTGGACGAGCATTTTTCTCCTGACCATAGCAGCAGTGCTGGCGAATACGTCGCGCATGGCTCAACTGGTTGCGCTCCTGTTGCTGGTTGCGATTTGCGTGCAATTTGGACCGTTGCTTCTTCGCAAGCTATCGGGTGGTAAAAGCGTTGCTTTAGCAGGCGCGCTTGCCATTGGTTTGGCGTTCATTGCGTTTGCGCAGGCCAGTCATTTCGAACAGCCGCTTAACCGCTGGAGGTTGCAGAGCGAGCACATTCCCCACGATGCTCGCTGGCAGATTTCGAGGGTAGCCGTGCGTGCGGTGCCGGACGCCGGATTATTCGGCTTTGGGCCAGGCACGTTTCGCGTTGTATTTCCAGTATACACTCGCAGTGGGAGCGATCAGGTGCCGGGGACGTGGAGATTTTTGCACGAGGATTATCTGCAGACCCTGCTGGAATGGGGCTGGATCGGAGGAATCCTTTGGGCGGTGCTTTTCTTCGGAGGAATTACAGTCGGTATTCGTGGTTACAAAGAGCACGCCAGACGAGACTGGACGCCGCGAAGACGCGTGCTGCAGCCGTTGGTTATCATAGCGCTTATGGGAGTGGCGCTGCACGCACTGGTCGATTTCCCAGTTCAGATCGAATCGATCCAGCTGTATGTGGCAACGTATCTGGGTCTTTGCTGGGGAAGCAGGTTGTGGCACGAAAGATTCAGGTAGCAGCAAAGATCGAACTCTGGTTGAAGATCAAAACTCACTGCAAAGCCGAACTGATGGCCATCGACTAAACCATCGGGCTGATGACGAAGGCGTCGACTACGCCCCGTTACCTTCGTGGTCCGGCTTGGATCTGCGAGGGTAGCTGTAGCCGCGAGAATACGCTCCCTCATCTTTGCCATAACCATGCGAAGCGTAATAGTAATAATAGCCGACTCCGCGACTCCGCCGCAATCGATTCAAGACCAGACCGGCCGGGCGAATTCCTGACTTTGCCAGCAACGTAATCGCGCGGCGGACTGCTAGACGCGGTGTTTTTGCCGCCCGAACAACAATGCACACAGTTTGGACATGTGGCATCATGAGAAGAGTGTCACTAACTGCAAGGATCGGCGCGCTATCGATCACGACGCGATCAAACAGGGTTGCGGCCTTAGCGACCAGCTGCCCGAAGAACGGGCCGGCAAGAATCTCAGCGGGATTGGGCGCTCGTCGTCCACCTGCGAGGACAAACAGCTGGCCTCCGGTCGCCGCGAGAATGGTTTCCGTAACCTCAATGCTCTCATCGACGAGCTGGATTTCTCCGGCGGGAATCTGACGCGATGCTGAGGCTATGTCCGCTTCACCCACCAGGCAATCGGTCACTCCCGGCGCGCTGTCTTCATCGGAATTATTTCGCGCATTCGGGAACCGGAAAATTCTGTGCATGTTTGGCCGTCGGAGGTCGCCGTCGATCAGGAGCACGCGATAACCCTGCTGGGCCAGTGCAAGCGAATAATTGGCGCTTGTGAAACTTTTGCCTTCGTTGGGCACGGCACTGGTGAAAAGCGAAACTTTTCGCTCCGCTTCCGGACCCAGGAGAGAAAGTGCGGCGCGCAAATTGCGGAACGCTTCCGCCGCCGGACTTTCGGGAGTTTCCACCACGACGCGATAGTTCGAAGTTCCGAGAGCTTTCCTTCGCCGTTTCAGTCGGCTAACGGGCCCCTCATCAGTGGTATCGGGAACAGCTGCAAAAACAGGCAGACCGAGCGTGCTTTCTGCCTGGTCCACAGTTTTAATGGAACGATCCAGCGCGTCGACTCCAAAAACCAAAGCCAAACCGACAGCGAGACCGCCAAGCAGGTCCAGCAGGATCGTTCTCCTGGGCCGAGGACTAATAGGAGAGTCCGGAAGGGGGGAATGCTCAATCACGCTGACCGCGTTCGCTTTGACGTCTTTTGCCAAGTTCGTGTCTTTTATCTGGCGAAGGACGCTTTCATACAACGCACGATCGGTTTCGGCTTGCCGCGCCAATTCCTGATAGCCGATCGCTGTGCGGTTGAGATTGACCGCGACGCCCTGCTGGTTTTGCAAAGCTTGTTGCAAGCTTGCCTCTGTCGCTTTGATTTGGTCGATGGTATTGCGCAAAATCGGAGGCTGCGCCAAGACCGCTTGACGGAGCTTGTCTTTCGCCTCGGCCAGCGAGGCCTTGGCCGCCATCATTTTGGGGTGCTTGTCCTTGTATCGTAAGGCGAGGGTGGTGATCTGCGCTTCGATCTGTATAATATTGTTGCGCGCGGCAGCCACCATTTGGGCGGCAGAGATACTCGGAATCGCGAGCAACGCGTCAATATTATTGCCAATCTGATCCACTTGCTGGAGCTGGCCTTCGAGACGAATCTCATCGGCCCTCGCTCCGGTCAATTTGCCATTTATGTCCTGCAGGTTGTCTTCTACCAAGCCGCCCCGAGGTCCGCCATCCCCATGTGAGCCCGTCGCGGCTGTGCCGCCGCCCAGCTGGAGAGCATCTGGATTCTTTGCCTTGTATTCGGCGGCGGCCGCCTCACTTTTTTGGAGGTTCGTCTTCAATCGCTCTTCTTCTCTCAACAAATAACGCAATGCGTCCTCGCTCGCCGACGCGCGGCGCTCGATTGAGTTGCGGATGTACTCTCGACCGACTGCTTCGGCGAGACGCTGTGCCATCGCTGGATCGCCGTGTGTCACGTACAAATCGATCAAGCGCGTGCCGCGACGGGTTGCCGGATGCACCATGCCGACCATTGCTCGACCCAACGCATCTTCGAGCGGCGTAAACGCCGTGACGCCACTGGCGTTCTGGGTCGTGTTGGCACCCTGCGACGGCTCGGTGCGTTCAGCCGCGCTGGAACTCTTATTGGCGACGACACTTTGGCCCAGAAGAGCGCGTCCACCGTCCTGCGCCAAACCTTCGGAGCGTACAACCCGCGCAAGAAGCGTTGGGTTAGTGAGATGCTCTTCGATCGTTCGCAGCGCCTCCCCGCTGGCCAGAAACATCGAGCGCATCCGCGCCGCGTAATCCGCCGCGGTTGGGACGAAACTCGGCTCCTCCAATTCCACGTCCAAAACCGTGTGGGCTTGGTAAAGCTTCGGCGTCCGCGCGAGGTTACCCAACGCAAGAAAAAGGCCGGCCAAAACGCAAATCGCTACGATCCAAATACGTTCGAGGAAAGAATGCCAATACCGGCGAAAATCGAAACTGTGTAGTCCAGCGGCGAACTCCGCTGTCAAAGGCACGCCTGGTTTGTCGGAATTGGGCGCAACGGTCGCTCCCCTCAGAGATTGGGCAGGGTCAATCACGGCAAAATATTGGCTGGAACCTTACACCAAGAAGTGCGTTCGCAAAGGCGACGGCGGAAAAAATTTCGGCTAAAAAATACTTTCGCCGACGCTGACGGTATCACCCGGCTTGATGAGAAAACCTCCGCCCTTTCCCTTGGTGAAGCGCTTCGCATTAACTTTGAAAATCTGATCGCCGCTGGCGCTTTGTCTTCGCACGGTTATTCTTTCCGGCGAGGCGATGCGCGTATATCCACCAGCCAACGCGACCGCTTCCAATAGATCGATACCCTCCTGGGTCCCCTCAGGCATTTCGATGCTGCCGGGGTGACCTACCTGACCCAAAATCGAAAAACGCTTTCTTGCGTAGCTCAGAAGCGTGACGTTGATCTTTGGGTTGACCAGATAATCACGGCTATACAGCTCTGTGAGTTTTGAAACTG
>DATASP010000233.1:0-4383 GCA_036269155.1 Candidatus Udaeobacter sp. | reverse complement strand
CATCTGCCCGAATTGTTCAATCGGCACATCCACGAAGGAATTCTGTTTGCGATGGGGATCGAGATTTACAACCACCAGAATGATGTTGTCGCGCGCAGCGGTCATCTTGCCGTAAAAAAGAATGGCGTCATTCTCGGCATGGTAGAACCGCAAATTCGTGTAAAGCTCGAGAGCGCGGTTTTGCTTTCGAATTCTGTTTAGGCGCGTGATCCAGTCCTTGATGTTTCCCTGCGCATTCCAATCGCGTTCCTTAAACTGATATTTTTCAGAATCAAGATACTCCTCCCGATCCGGCAAGGCTTCATTCTCGCACAGCTCGTATCCGCTGTAGATCCCATAAAGAGGCGAAAGCGTTGCCGCCAAAAGAACACGGATCATGAATGCCGGGCGCCCGCCCTCCTGGAGGACAAACGGAAGAATGTCGGGCGTGTTCGGCCAGAGGTTCGGGCGAAAATATTCACTCATCTCGGTCTGTGTGAGTTCAGTGAAATATTCGATGAGCTCGCGCTTCGAGTTTCGCCATGTGAAATAGGTGTAGCTCTGATTAAATCCGGCTTTGGCCAACGCTTTCATCATCTTTGGCCGGGTGAACGCTTCGGCGAGAAAGATTGTATCGGGATATTTCTCCCGGACTCCTGTGATCAAATATTCCCAGAACGCGACAGGCTTGGTGTGCGGATTGTCGACGCGAAAAATGCGTACCCCGTGCCCGGCCCAAAACAGCACAATGCTCTTGATCTCGTTCCAGAGTTCGCGCCAGTTCTCGCACCGGAAATTCAGGGGATAAATGTCTTCGTATTTCTTCGGTGGGTTCTCCGCGTACTTGATCGTGCCGTCTGGCCGTCTGTAAAACCATTCTGGATGCTCCTTCACGTAGGGATGATCGGGCGAGCAATTCAGCGCAAAATCGAGGGCAATTTCCATTCCGCGTTCTTGCACTTCTTTTTGAAACCAGTCGAAATCGGCCAGAGTCCCGAGCGCAGGCTCGACCGCTCTGTGTCCGCCCGCCTCGCTGCCAATCGCCCATGGCACACCCGGATCGTCCGGTTCGCAGGTGAGCGAGTTGTTCCGTCCTTTGCGGTTCGTGTGACCAATGGGATGAATCGGCGGAAAATAAATGACGTCGAAACCCATCGCCTTTGCATCGTCGACCCGCGGCAAACAGTCGCGCAAAGTCGAAGCACGATCGCCGCGGCCTTCTGCCGAGCGCGGAAAAAATTCGTACCAAGCCCCGAACAACGCCGCTTGTCGATCAACAACGACCTGGGGAGCGGGGGCATACTGCGCCGCGTCGGAGCGGTCCGGATAGGTTGCCATTAGCACCTCCAACTCAGGGGATTGTGCGATGGCATAAATTTCTGAATTTGCGCCCTTCGAGATTTGTTCGGAAAATTCCAGCAGCCGCTCGCGATCCGCTCGATCGCGCGCACGCTTCGCGGCAGATTCCACTATGGCCGAGCCTTCCAATGCTTCGCTTCGCAGATCGGAGATGCCACCCTCAAATTTTTTTACGAACTCGCTTTGCCAACTGCGAAACGTGTCCGTCCATGCCTCTACGGTATATTCGTGAATGGCCTCGTCATAGATTGTGCAGACCCCGCGCCAACGATCGTTATCGACGAAATTCATCGCCGTTTCCCTCCATGCCCGTTTCCCGAGGACGCGCCACTTCAGAACGGCAGCCACGACGTCGTGTCCATCCTTAAAGATGTCCGCTTCAACGGCCAGATCCTCGCCAATGATGCGCTTTATCGGATAATCCCCGCCGTCGAGCAGCGGCTGCAGGTTCTCGATGACAACAGATGGAAAGGCCCGAGGCATTCGCCATCCAATCAACCGAGATTCAGAGGGCGCGAAAGAGCAAATCGAATCGTTTGACGTTTCTCGGCTGTAGAGTCCGCTGTCCTCAGCGGATCATTATCGGTTTCCATGCGCTGAGGACAACGCACCCTACAGCGGCCACAAGTCGCCGCAATTCAAACAGTCACCAATTTTATTCCGATCCTCACACGACGTCCGTTCGTAACGAGAGACTTGCCCGTCCGTGTTAGCTGCAGCGTCCTCGCCGCGAATGTGAAGCCCTACAGCGAGAACTGAAACGCGCACTCGTATAGCCCCGAGTTGCGAATCACTTGCCGGCGCACGCGCGTGCTCAGCACCGCTTCAAACATATCCTGCTCGAATCTGCCGATGATCGGGTAATGCTCGAGCAGATTCATGATGGGAGAATGACATTCGAGAATTCGTGGCCCGCCCTCGTTGCTGTTGCTGAATTGGGCCATGTAGCCTTCGCCATCACGGAAATGAGCGAGCCACTTCGCGCGTTCGGCGACGCCGTCTCCCTTAGCCTTGGCGTTGAGGGCCGCGGTCTTCTTCTTGAAAACGTTGTAGAGGAGCTTTTCCGGTGCGTTTGGTCCGTAGATTTCCTCGGCCGCTTTCAACAGGTCCAGCGTGAACTGGTTACTGTCGGCCTGAAATAGATCGTGGCTCCGACGCGTCAGGCGATAGACCATCTCCGGCCGACCCATTCTTTGCGGCCGACGCCAGGTGTCCAAATAGCCGTCGCGGTGAAGAGTGATGCAATGCTGCTTGATGCCCATGTAGCTCATGCTCATTCTTTCCACGAGCTCGTTGACAGACATTCCCCTGGTGCGCTTGAGCGAGTTAATAATCTCAAGCCTTTGAGTGCGGCCAATTTCCGAAATTAAACGTTGGTTCATAAAAATGACTAGGTGACAATTGTGTGACGAAATAACCGAGGTGCGGACTTTATACGGCGCGACCTTTAATACGCAAGCCTAAAATTTACACAACACTCGCCAAGAAAAGAAATTACGAAACAGGCGCCCTGAGGCAGCAGCACACAGGGGCAAAGTCAGAGATTTGACTTGCTCACTTCCCGTTCGCTCAGCCTACGGCTTTACCCGTCTATGTCGCGGCTTCCGGAGCCGCTCCACTCTCGAATACAACCGGAACGACGGTGGATTAGGAATACAGATACTCGTCGTGATACTCGCGCTGCGGCGCAAACTGGACGTTCTCGTTTCCAGTTTCCGGATACTCGAAGATTTTGCCTTCGTAATTGCGAATCACGATTTTTTCGTTGTCGTGATAGAGGACGTAGCCGGGATTAATTGGCACCTTCCCACCGCCGCCGGGAGCGTCGATAACGAATTGCGGCACGGCGTAACCCGTGGTGTGTCCGCGCAAACCCTCGATGATCTCGATGCCCTTGGCGACCGACGTGCGCAAGTGCGATGATCCATTGATGAGGTCGCATTGGTAGATGTAGTAAGGGCGCACCCGGCACATGAGAAGCTTGTGCACGAGCGTTTTCATCGTTTCGAGATCGTCGTTCACACCAGCGAGGAGCACGCTTTGGTTTCCCAATGGAATGCCAGCGTTCGCAAGACGCTCTAACGCTTCCTTCACTTCAGTCGTTAGCTCGCGCGGATGATTTACATGCACACTGATCCAGAGCGGATGATGTTTGGCGAGCACTGCGCATAACTCAGACGTGATGCGTTGCGGCAGGAAAATCGGGACCCGCGTGCCGATTCGGAGAAACTCTATGTGCTTAATCGACCGCAATCGCGAAAGCAGCTTGTCGATCTTGTCGTCACTGAAAATGAGAGCGTCGCCACCACTCAAGAGTACGTCGCGCACTTCTGTGTGTGTTTCGAGATATCGGAACGCTTCCTCGAAATTTGTGTGCAACTCTTGTTCGCCAACTCCGCTGACCACGCGGCTCCGGGTGCAGTAACGGCAGTAACTGGCGCAACGATCTGTCACCAGAAACAGGACGCGGTCGGGATACCTGTGCACTAACCCCGGCACCGGCATGTGCGAATCTTCGCCGCACGGATCTGCCATGTCGTAAGGCGACGTCCACGTCTCCTCGATCCGCGGAATCATCTGCCGCCGGATTGGGTCCTCAGGGTTATTTCGCGGCACCAGATTAAAAAAATGTGGCGTTACGGCCAGCGCGAGTTTGTCGCCCGAGAGCAAAACACCGCTGCGCTCCTCATCGCTAAGATGGAGGTGTTGCTCCAGTTGAGCGAGGGAAGTCACCCTGTTTCTGAGCTGCCATTTCCAGTCATTCCACAGTTCTGGCGTTCCACCGTCGCGCGGCCAGTAGCCGGGCGCGTGTGAGACGAACCCTTTCCCGTTTCCTTCTTCTGATACAGGAGTAATCATTTTATCGTTAAAAAAGCTAAAGCCCTTAGAAATCGCGTCAACGCAGGCACTTTTGAGTGCGCAGCGCACAAGGGAGTTCCGACGGCACCGCAGCGTGACGGAATCCCGGAACTACTTTCCACCAAGCACGCTAAGCTCCCATCGGTAGCCATCGGGATCGTGAAACCAAAGGCCCATATTTTTCGA
>DATASP010000232.1:0-5109 GCA_036269155.1 Candidatus Udaeobacter sp. | reverse complement strand
GTAGAGCAAATTCCAGATTTGCTGCCGATGAACAGGATCGAGGCCCGCAGTCGGCTCATCGAAAAACAGCAGCGAGGGATTGTGCACCAGCGCGCATCCAATCGCCAGCAGCTGCCGCATTCCTCCAGATAAACTCTGGGCCGCTGTGTTTCTTTTCTCTTCTAGGTCAATCACACGAAGCAGCCGCTCTGTTCGTCGCTGCAGTTCATCGCCAGGGACACCGTAAGCGCCGCCGAAAAAGCGAAAATTTTCCATGACGGTAAGGTCGCGGTAAAGACTGAAGCGCTGGGGAACATATCCGAACTTCGTGCGTACCAGCTGCCGGTCTTTCCATGCATCAGCGCTTTCGATGATCGCGCGGCCGCCGGTGGGATGAGTCAGGCCGCACAACATTCGCATCGTGGTTGTCTTGCCAGCGCCGTTTGGCCCGAGAAAACCGAAGATGCTTCCTGACTCGATTTGAAGGGAAAGATCGTGTACGGCATGAACGTTACCGAAACTCTTGCTCAAGTGGTCGAGGACGATCACCGGTTCATTCATCTCGATCTTTATTGCGATGATGATTTAAATTTGCAACCATCGGTCATCGACCAACAGGTTATCCGCCATGAATGTTGAAACGATTGCACGAGTTAGATTGGCCGGCTTGGCAGGGGTTTTGTCGCTGGCGTTGATTGCTGCCCCGAGAAGCGCGTGCGCCGATCCTGTGTCCGAACTCGCTTCGTTCTCAATCTTCGACAAAGTCGATCTGGCGCAAGTGGCAAAGAGCGACGTGAAAACGGCGCACGGCCCGCCGATGAAGAATTCGCGTTTTCTCGCCGTCCAGAGCTGCTATGTCGCGCCGGGCTCGCCCGCGCAGCAAATAGCGGCATTGCGCCGGTGGAACCCGGCAAAATATCGCGAACTGAAGGTCTTCCTGCACTCTGATCTGCCGTCGAACCCGACGCCGGCCAGTTTCGAAAAACTGAAAAATGCGCCTGGCAACTCCTCGGTCCGTTCATTCGTCACGGCCACCGAAAAGCTCAGTCCTGAGCTCCAAATCAGCAAGGATGAGGCGAAGAAGTTTTCTGCGGCAGCTGGCGGGGGAGGCGCTATGCCTCCGGCGGTCGCGGCATTCTGGACAGATGTGCTAACCGCGCGAACGAAAAGCTTTGTGTCCGGCGGAATGGCGGCACAATCGCCCTACGATCATGCCGGTCCGTCCGTTCGTGCGAGCGATGAAGTGAATGGTTTATTGCGCGAGCAAGGAAAGATTCGCCAGCAGTTCTCTGGACTGCTTGGAGCCACAGCTATTGGGCGTGGCGCTGGTTCGCTGCCGGCCGAACTTTACTGGGAACTTCTCGACGCGAATGACCATGGCGTAGTGACGCTGGGCGCGTCTTACAGCCGCGGCGGAGCCGGCGGCACTTATCAAACCGTGGACATTCTTTACTACGCCAGCGGCGGTTATTACGTGGCCCTCACGCTTCATCAGCTGTGGCCGGTTACGGTCGAAGGAAAACCTTCTACGCTAGTTTGGCGCGGCGACATGATCTCTTCAGCCGAATTGGGGTCACTCCATGGCGTAGAACGGTTAGGCTCCGAATCAGTGATGATGAAAAATATCACCAAGGCTGTTACCCTCTTTCGGCGGGAAACCGGGGGCCGGTGAACGAATGAAAATGTCCGTTCTGCGACCGGTTATCTTTGTCTCGGCCCTGCTAATCTTCTTTGCAGGCCCAACCTTTGCGGAGGAAAGCAACGGTTTCTGGCCTCTGTCAGGCGAGTTTTCTGCCGACATCACGTATGTTGGCGAAGGAGATGTCGAACGCGGGGGCAAACATGTTAACGATTTTGATGAGATCGATTCGGATATCCGCGTCGTATTAACGCCGCGGTTCAAACTTGGCGTGCTCCGATTAGGCGCAGAATGGGAGCGGTTCTCATTTGGCCTTCCAGATGGCGCCGCCCTGCCCAATACAATGCAGTCCTTCAGCACGATCATCGGACTCGATACGCAGTTGTCCGATTCCATTCTCATCAGAGCGGAAACTCAGCCTGGCCTGTACAATTCAGGCCTCGGTCATTTGTTTTGGGATGATTTCAACATGCCTTTCGTGATCGGCGGCACATACATTTTCAGTCCTAACCTGCAGCTTATCCTCGGCGTGAGCGTCGATGTGGAACGGAAGTACCCAGTGATTCCTGCCGCAGGTGTTCGCTGGAAAATAGGGCCACAATGGCTGCTGGATGCTGTCCTGCCAACGCCGCGTCTGCAATATGAGATGACTCGCAATGTGTCACTCTATGCGGGAGCAACCATCACCGAGGCGACTTTCCGGACCGATGACGAGTTTGGCGACTCGCATGGAATTCCACGCCTTAACCACGCAGTGGTAACCTACAGCGAGATTCGGACCGGGGCGGGATTTGATTGGAAGATTTCGCCGATCGTAACGCTCACGGGTGAGGTTGGGTACCAGCCGTACAGAGACTTCGATTTTTATCGCGCTGAAGTGCGTTACCACCAGGTCGGCGGCGCTCCGTACGGAACCCTTTCGTTGCACGGCGCATTCTGATTGTAGCCGGCATCGTTGATGCCGGCCCGGGGTCAACGACCCCGGCTACAACTTCAGCGCAGATTCCGATCCAGCGCGCCGATCTTTCGCGTCTCCGGCCACCGCAACCCAACGGCCAGCACGACAAGAATCGTTCCGATCCCTCCTGCAACGACCGAAACGACCGGGCCAAATAGCGCAGCAGTCAATCCCGATTCGAGCGCGCCGAACTCGTTCGAGGTACCGATGAAAATATTGTTCACCGATGAGACGCGTCCGCGCATTTCATCCGGCGTAACCAATTGCACGATCGACCCGCGGATGATTACGCTCACGCTGTCGAACGCTCCGATAAGAAAAAGCCCGCCCAGCGACAACCAGAATACTTTCGACAAGCCGAATAGGATTGTGGCGGCGCCGAACCCCGTCACGCACCACAGCAACGCTTTGCCAGCATGTTTCATGGGCGGCAGATGCGCAATGAGCAGCGCCAGCACAAAAGCCCCAACTGCCGGCGTCGCGCGCATCCAGCCGAGACCCACTGGCCCGCAGTGAAGAATTTGATCTGCAAAGATCGGCATCAACGCCGTCGCGCCGCCCAGAAGAACGGCAAACAAATCCAGGGTAATCGTGGCGAGGATTACCTTTCTGCTAAACACAAATCGCAGCCCGGCCATGAGACTCTTCCAGGTGCTCGCGTCGCTCTGCTCTCTTTTTTGTGTACTGCGGCGGATGAGCAAGACCAGTAGGAAGAACGAAAACGAGCAGAGCGCATCCAGCAGATACACGAACGGAAACCCGACATACGCGACTAAGAATCCGCTCAAAGCCGGACCAACCACGGATCCGATTTGAAAAACGCTACTATTCCAGGTGACGGCGTTCGCGAATGCATCCCGCGGAACCAGTGTCGGAAAAAATGAACTGCGTGCCGCCCAACTGAATGTGCGCGCCGACGCTCCAATGAGCAGTAGCAGATAAATCAGCGGGACTGACGCGTCATCGAAATGAAACATTGGGTGATGGCGCTCGAATATCCCGGCAACAGCGGCTAGGAAGCGATTGCCTTCGCGCAACGGTGCGATCGGAGGAATGGATAGATGTTTCAAAGAAACTAGAGCGAGAGCTAACGAAGTGAGCGCACTAAAGATCTGCGCAACAAGGATGATGTGTTTTCGGCTGAACCGATCCGCCAAATGGCCGGCTGGCAGCGAAAGCGTGACCACGGGAACGGCGATCGCTAAGCCAACGAGGCCGAGCGCAGTCGCCGAATGCGTGCGCGCGTAAATCTCCCATTCCACCGCCACGGCGAGCATCAAACGGCCGGTGATCGAAAGCAGATTGCCAGTCGTAAACAGGCTGAAATCCCCGGAACGGAAGGCTGCATACGGATCATGCGCTCGGGGCTTACTTTCGACCGGCAAGGGAACTGCTGGGCGTTGACTTTGCGGTGATCGATAGGAGCTGGAATCGATTGGCTGGGGCATGCTCGAGCGCGTTCGTTCGAACACGCACAGGAGATTGTAGATTGAGCGGGCAGCACCGCAACCTATGGGCATCGGACATGCCTGGTAGCGCCCGGCCGATGTCCGAGGAAGAAATTATCAAAACCCTAAGAATTTTGCTTCCATTGGATGCGGGAGATGCGGTAGAGTCGGCGGCCTCAAGGAAAAATGGACAACATCATTGAGGCGAGAGAACTGCAGATCGAGCGTAAGCATTTCTACGTGGAGCTCCGGGAAAACGACCGGGGGAGATTCTTGCGCATCACCGAAGAAGCTCACGGACGCCGGAACAGCATCATCGTGCCCAGCACCGGCGTGGACGACTTTACGGCCACGATCGCTGAAGTTCTGACAAACGGCGAAACCGCGCCAGCTTGACCGCTGACTCTCTTTCTGTAGAGGCGGCGTCGGCTGCAACGTTTTTTAATCCCCAGGCGGCACGCCTGTCACTACAATCGACTGCCCGGCAACGATCAATGCGTTGACACTGCGAGACCCGAATTTACTTTGGCGCTTCCCCCTTTTGACACTCTTCCGGGCTCCTGAATCATGGTTACAAAGCGAAAATCCAGCACACGGAGAAAGAATCAGGGCACGATAACAAGATCGAAGGCTGCTGTGCGCGCGGGGGACCGCCAAAAGAAAAAGAAATCGCGGCGCTACGTTTACTATTTCGGCGACGGTCACGCAGACGGATCAGGCAGCATGAAACCGCTGCTGGGTGGCAAGGGCGCAAACCTCCACGAAATGACGCGCATCGGTCTGCCTGTGCCGCCGGGATTCACAATCACGACGGAAGTATGCAGTTATTTTTACGCTCATAACCGCACCTACCCGCGCGAACTCCAGGCGCAGGTTGCAACGGCGCTGGCGAAAGTCGAGAAGTCAGTGGGCAAAAAATTCGGCGACAAAGAGCGGCCGTTGCTGGTTTCAGTGCGCTCCGGCGCGCGCGATTCCATGCCGGGAATGATGGACACGATCCTGAACCTCGGGATGAATGACGACGTCGTTGAGATCGTTGCAAATAAAACGAACAACGCGCGGTTCGCCTGGGATTCCTATCGGCG
>DATASP010000231.1:0-5040 GCA_036269155.1 Candidatus Udaeobacter sp. | reverse complement strand
GCGCTCGAGTTCTTTCTCCGGCAAAATCCTTTTCTCCCGAGCAATTTCGCGAACGGTTTGCCCGGTTTTCGCGCTCTCCTTTGCGATTTCAGCGGCTCGATCGTACCCGATCTTTGGCGCGAGACTGGTCACCATTGCCATCGAAAGCTCCACCAATTCGCGGCAGCGCTCTTCATTTGCCACGATGCCGCGCACGCATTTCTCGCAGAAAACGTCGACGACGTTCGCCAGCAATCGGATCGATTCGAGAAGATTGTGTGCCATCGCCGGCATCATCACATTAAGCTCGAAATTCCCGTTTGCGCCTGCCCAGGTGATGGTCGTGTCGTTGCCAATCACCTGCGCGCATACCATCATCACCGATTCGGCCATCACGGGATTCACTTTGCCCGGCATGATGGAACTGCCAGGCTGCGTCGCGGGAAGCTGGATCTCGCCGATCCCGCAGCGCGGCCCGCTGCCAAGCCAGCGAATGTCGTTCGCGATTTTAAACAGACTCACAGAGATCGTCTTTAGGTGACCGCTCGCTTCGACAACTGCGTCCTTTCCTCCCTGGGCTTCGAAATGATTTTTTGCCTCGTAAAACGCGATGCGGGTCCGTTGTTCGAGATGCCGCAGTATTTTCTTCGGAAGATCGACATGCCGATTCAAACCTGTGCCGACAGCCGTCCCGCCGAGCGCCAGTTCACGCAACGCTTCGATCGATTTTTCGGCGCGCGCCTTGGCGTAAGCAACTTGCTGGGCGTACCCGGAAAACTCCTGGCCGAGCCGGACTGGGGTCGCGTCCATTAAATGTGTCCGGCCGATCTTGATGATGTCCCAGAATTCTTTCGCCTTGGCTTCGAGAGCGCCGTGCAATTTTTCGAGCGCCGGGATCAGACGATTTTTTAACTCTTCGGCCGCGCTGATGTGTATCGCCGAGGGGATCACGTCGTTGCTCGATTGTCCCATGTTGACGTGATCGTTCGGGTGAACGTGCTCGCGCGACCCGATTGGTTTGGCGGCAAGCTGCGCAGACCTGTTTGCGATTACTTCGTTCGCGTTTGTGTTCGTGCTTGTGCCGGAACCGGTCTGAAAAATGTCGAGCGGGAAATGGTCGTCGAGTTTTCCTTCTGCGACTTCTTCGGCTGCCTGCGAGATTAACGCCGCGCGCTCGGCATCGAGCAATCCCAGATCATGATTCGCCTGGGCAGCTGCCCCCTTGATCAGACCTAAAGCGCGAATAAACGGCCGCGAAAACCGATAGCCACTCACCGGAAAATTGAGCACCGCGCGGTGCGTGGATGCGCCATGGAGCGCATTCGCCGGAAGCGACATCTCGCCCATCGAATCTTTTTCGATGCGCGTCGGCCGCTCTGTCATGCGGAACTGTCTGTTCCAACGCCAACCAGTCCCGACAATCTTTTCGGCTTCGCCGTGCGTCGTCCGCGGCGATGTGGAGATGGCGTCTTGTGAAAGACAGTGATGAACATCGGCGGGATGTTTTGCAGGAAGTATTCCGATTCGCCATGCTCGAAAAGCGTCGCATGCTGCTTCAATTCGTTGGTTACCTGGTAAATGATGAAAGCGCCGTTCGGCGACAGAGCGTCATAGGTTTTCTGAAGCAGCGCCCGCTTCTTCTCGATCGGGAGAATGCTGAATGGAATGCCCGAAAGGATGTAATCGCATTCGGGGAACCCGCGCCGCCTCAGCTCATTGGGTAACGTGGCAGCGTCGCCATGAATGACATGTACGCGCGGATCGTCTGCGAATTGCCGCGTCAAATCGCGCGCCAACGCGCCATCGAGCTCGAACAGCAGCAAATGCGAATCCGCGGTCATGCGTCGCGCAATCTTTCGAGAGTGCACACCTTCACCCGGACCGTACTCGGCGATCACTCGCCCTTGGCTGAAATCCATCTTATTAGCAACACGTTCCACTAGCGCTTTCGAGCTGGGGACAATCGAGGCGATCTGAAATGGACGCTTCAGGAACCGCTTGAAAAATAGTGCGCTCACGGGAAGCGAACAGTCGTAGAGACGCCCCAATTTGTCCAGTGATGAGTAACAAACAACATCGTGTAGCCATGTCCGCGTGGCGCGTCAGTGCTAAGGCGTGTTTTACATCGGTAATAGACGGCCACAGTGCCGTGGCTACGGCCATTTGATGCAAATACACAAGTAAGCGCGCCAGGTTATCCGCGCGCTGCACAAGGTGGTCTTGACGGATCACTGATCACCGATCACTTATCACGTCTTATTCATGCGCGGTTAGCTCAGTGGTAGAGCACTACCTTGACACGGTAGGGGTCAGAGGTTCGAACCCTCTACCGCGCACCATTTATTGCCGCAAACGTTGCAAATTGATGAATGAAATCTCCTCAATCTTTAACCGGGTGATTGACGATTCGACTCGGACGCTTGAGTCACTGAAGAAACTCGAATCGCAAGTCGCAAAGGCCGCCAATCTGATCGAGCAGTCTTTGCGGACCGGAAACAAATTGCTCGTGTGCGGGAATGGTGGGAGTGCGGCCGATGCCGCGCATTTCGCGACCGAGCTCGTAGTGCGTTTCGCCAAGGACCGTGGCGCGCATCCGGCGATTTGTCTTGCGAGCGATGGCGGACTTCTCACAGCGGCTGCGAATGATTATGGGTTCGATGAAATTTTCGCACGCCAGGTGGCTGCGTTTGGTCGACCGGAAGATGTGCTGATTTGCCTGACCACTTCGGGCAAATCGAGAAATGTCCTGCGTGCAATGGAAGAAGCGAAAGCGCGCAAGTTGAAAACGATCGCCTTTCTCGGTCGTAATGGCGGACCGACCATTGGAATCGCCGACGTCGATCTTTTGGTCGCGAGCGATTCAACTGCGCGGATTCAAGAAGCGCACCAGCTTTTGCTCCACGTTTTGTGCGAGATCATCGAGGCTCGGCTCGGTTAAGACAAAGACTGTAGAGGCAGGGTCGCCTGCGATTCCAGACACACAGCAGCCGATCCGGCCGCCGCTACAGGATCATTCCGCGTTCTTTAGCAGCCGCTCGCGCTCGCGATTCAATTGCCGGCGCTCGCTCGCCGTTAAACTTCCAATCCCGAATTTTGAGATTTTATCCAGAATCGGATCGATCGACGCATAAACATCGTCTGAGTCCGTCCGGCCACTGCCGGATATCGGTCGCATTTTTGGTACAACCCGATACTTCGGCTTCGACTCGAAACGCGTTTTCAAGGCACTCCACCAGGCAAACTCCGGCCCGGCGCCACTCCATTCGATGAAAAGAAACGCCGCGCCAATGCTTGTCCAGACGACGACTAGGTCGTTCCAGGCATGGTAGGCAAGCAGTTGAAACGTGTAGACCGCTGCAAGAATCAGGGCAACCCACTTCGCCATGATCCGCAGGAATAACTCCGCACGCGGATAGATCGTTGCGAACGCAACAAAAATTCCAAAATGCAACGCCGGCGAACCAGCAAGAACAGACCGCTGCCACAGCCCCCAAATCGTGAGCAGCGCTGCGGGTGTGATCAGCAAGATCAGATACAGCCCGATGTAAGAGCGTCGCCCAACGAAACGTTCTACTTCCCGGCCAAAGACGAACAGCATGTACATCTCGATTGCGAACCAAAGCAGCCCCGACGGCGCATGAACAAACGCGTACGTGAAAAGACGCCAGACTTGAGCGCCATACCAGACTGCGGCGCTGTCGAACTGCAGCCAGGTCAAAACGGAGCCGGCTCCGACTGCCACCAGAATCGCCGCGAAAACCGCCGCCGCGACGTGCAAACCTACCAGCATTGTGGTCACATCGACCGGATAGCGACCCATCCACGCAACCGGCCGATAATCATCGGACGTGGTGACCCCGAACATGCTTTCAATTAATGCCGCGCACTGGGTCTGCGCAAGCGTGATTCATCATTCGTTAAATCGTTAAATCGGTACATCGGGGAACGCATCGATTCAACGTGGCGAAGCCGTCGGTTCGTGGTTAAGATGAACATTCTTCTGATATGAAAAATGTCGCACCAGCCATATTCCCCCCGAATGGGATCGGTGACGCAAAACCAGCGAATCAAGCCGTGCTGTATTGGGTCAACGAAATCGCCGCTATCACACAACCTGAAAATATTTTCTGGTGCGATGGTTCGGAGCGGGAAAACGAGTTCCTGATCGCTGAATCGCTCAAGCAAAATGTTTTGATCGAGCTGAACCAGGAAAAGGTGCCGCATTCGTATTTGCATCGCTCCAATCCAAACGATGTCGCGCGAGTCGAGCAATTCACGTTCGTTTGCACGCCGACGAAAGAAGAAGCCGGGCCAACCAACAATTGGTCTGAGCCGGCAGAAACGTACACGAAACTTCGCGGTCTTTTGAAAGGCGCGATGCGCGGGCGCACCATGTTTGTGATTCCCTACATCATGGGTCCACCGGATTCACCCCAGGCCAAAGTTGGCTTCGAGATCACGGATTCAAAATATGTTGTGCTCAATATGCGGATCATGACACGCATGGGCGAAGTAGCCGTGAAACGCCTCGGCAACGATCCTACCGCGGAGTGGAACCGTGGCACGCATTCGCTGCTGGATATTAGCCCCGAGCGCCGCTTCATCTGTCATTTTCCACAGGACAACGCAATCATCTCCGTCGGCTCCGGTTACGGCGGCAACGTTTTACTTAGTAAAAAATGTCTCGCCTTGCGGATCGGTTCGTACCTCGCGCGCAAACAAGGCTGGCTCGCCGAGCATATGTTGATCCTTGGCGCGGAGTCCCCTGAGGGCAAAAAACATTATGTGGCCGCCGCATTCCCGAGCGCGTGCGGCAAAACAAATTTCGCCATGCTCATTCCGCCCGAACATTTCAAGGGCTGGAAGATCACGACCGTTGGCGATGACATCGCCTGGATGCAGGTTCGCAATGGCCGGCTATACGCAATTAATCCGGAGAACGGTTATTTCGGGGTCGTACCCGGCACGAGCTATAAATCAAATCCAAACGCCATGCGATCGATCGAGCATGACACGCTTTACACGAACGTGGCGCTCACTGATGACGGTGACGTTTGGTGG
>DATASP010000230.1:0-7866 GCA_036269155.1 Candidatus Udaeobacter sp. | reverse complement strand
TGATCACGTCCTTGATGGTCTTCCAAAAATCAAAACGCGAATCGCACTCGAGACAACTGCGGGCCAGGGATCCTGCCTGGGAAGTAAATTTGAGCATCTCGATTACATCATCAGCCGCGTGCGCGAACCGGAGCGATTATGCGTTTGCCTCGACACCGCGCACGTTTTCGCTGCTGGTTACGACATCAGCAGCGACTCTTCGGTGCGAAAGACTTTCCGTGAATTCGATCGGATGATCGGCCGGAATCGTCTGGTTGCAATTCACCTTAATGACTCTAAAACTCCGTGCGGTTCGCGAGTAGACCGGCATGAGCACATCGGCAAAGGGCGCATTGGTCTGGATGCGTTCGGCTTCATCATGCGTAATCGCCGTTTAAGCAAAATTCCGAAAGTGCTGGAAACACCAAAAGGGAAAGACTTGCGCGAAGACGTCATGAACCTGAAGACGTTGCGGGGGCTCGCGAAGGCGGAAACGTGATTTGTTAAACCGTTACATCTGATTTCCGCTTCAACGCTTCAACGATGTAACGTGGCACGGCCTCACTTGATCAGCCGGATTGCAAGCGGGTAGCGATAGAATTTCCCCTCACTCGTTCGAATGGAGGCAATAATCACAAGCACCAGATTCAAAATGTGCAGGATGGCCAGGATCACAAAGCCAATCAGCACCAGGCAAAGAACGCCAGCGATCACGTTATAGATCAACATCGATATCTGGAAATTCAGCGATTCCTTTCCATTCTCGTCGATTTCCGGAGAGTCGTTCCGTTTGACCAGCCAGACGATCAACGGACCAAGAATGTGACCTGCCCATGGCACAAAAAACCCGGCTAATGCGGTGGCGTGGCAAAGCACGTTCCACATCCGAACGTCCGAGGAAGATGTCGATGTTTGCATATTCAACCTTTCGTTTGCGCAAAAACACGAGTGCCCGCTTCCCGCGCGAAGCGCAAGAAAAAAAGATCAGGCTACACTGCCTTTACACGCTCGATGTGCGCGCCGAGTTCGCTCAATTTTTCATCGAGATGTTCGTAGCCGCGGTCGATATGATAGACGCGACTCACCTCGGTAATTCCGTCTGCTTTCAATCCCGCAAGCACCAGCGCAGCCGAGGCGCGCAGATCGCTCGCCATCACTGGAGCGCCAAAGAGATGATCGACGCCCCGGATCACCGCGGTCGCGCCTTCAAGATCGACATGTGCGCCCATCCGCGTTAACTCCGCGACATGCATGTAGCGTTGCGGAAAAATGTTCTCTGTGATGACACTGATGCCGTCTGTCGTCGAGAGTAGCGCGCACATTTGTGCCTGCATGTCGGTGGGAAAACCTGGATACGGCTCCGTCGCCAGCTCGAGGGGTTTGGTTTCACCGTTTGGTGAGACGGAAATCGAGTCGCCTGTCGTTTCAAGTCGAAAACCACAATTCCCAAGCGCGTTCGTGACCGCTTTCACGTGCTCCGGCGTTACGCGCTTTATCGTAATTCCCTTACCGCAAATCGCGCCCGCGACCAGAAATGTTCCCGCTTCGATCCGATCGGGAATGATGTCGTGCTCGACGCCGTGCAATTCTTTTACGCCTTCGATGATCAAACGGCGCGTGCCTGCGCCTTCGATTTTGGCGCCCATCTTGTTTAAGAAATTCACAAGATCGACAACTTCCGGTTCCTGCGCCGCGCCTTCGATCACGGTTGTTCCCTCCGCCAGCACCGCCGCCATCATGACGTTATCGGTGCCGAGAACGGTGGGCCCAAATTTCCCGCGTAAGTTAATCACCGCGCCGCGCAATTTGGGGGCAAAGACTTTTATATTGCCGCCTTCCACGCGCACGGCGGCACCCAGCGCCTCGAATCCTTTCAGATGCAAATCGATTGGCCGATCGCCAATCACGCATCCGCCCGGCATCGATACGGTCGCTTCTTTACAACGGCCGAGCAGTGGCCCGAGCATGCAAACCGAAGCGCGCATCTTGCGAACGACATCGTAAGGCGCGACCGATTGCACCTGCTCGGCCGCCGCCGTGACTGTTCCGCTGGCGCGTTCCACTTGCGCCCCGAGATGGATCAAAATTTGCAGCATGTAATGCGTGTCGCTTAGGTCGGGCACGCGATGAATGATGCACGGCTCCCGCGTGAGCAACGTCGCGGCCAGAATTGGCAGCGAAGAATTCTTCGAGCCGCTGACCTTGATTGAACCAGAAAGCGGATGGCCGCCGTGAATGAGAATCTTATCCATACCTCGCGAACAGGAAACGTTTTACACCTGAGTAATCGTTTTTAAAAGAAATGTCGCGGTAATTTTTTTCCGCCAATGCCGAAAGAAGCGCCTCGCTTTGGCCGATTCCTATTTCCAAGGCCAGCATTCCACCCGGGCGGAGCTGCGGCGGCGCCTGCGCAATCAATTCGCGGACCAACTCATCGCCTCGCGCGCTGGCGAAAAGCGCAACTGCCGGGTCGTGTAACACTTCGCGGGAAAGAGTGTCGTGGTCTTGTGTTGAGATGTACGGAAGATTCGCGACAACGAGATCGAAAGTTCCCTCCACATTTTCAAGGAGATTACTTTTCAGAAGCCTGACGCGATCCACCAGCTTTAGCCTGGCCGCGTTCTCTTCCGCAAGCGCGAGCGCATCATCCGAAATGTCCACAGCGAGAATCTCCGCCTCAGGAAATTTCGCCGCGAGACTCAGCGCGATGACGCCGCTACCGGTACCCACATCCAGAATTGCGGATTTCGGGTTTTTGATTTCGGATTTTAAGAATTCAACCAGTTCCTCCGTTTCCGGCCGGGGTACCATCGCGCGCTTATCGCAGATAAATGTAAGTCCACAGAATTCAGTCGTGCCCAGCAAATGCTGAAGCGGCTCGCCTTCGCTGCGACGCTTCACCAGATTGCGCAGTGGCGTGAGCTCGGATTCAGTCAACACACGCTCAAATTCCAGGTACAGCTCTATTCGTTTCCGTTCGAGCGCGTGCGCGAGCAAATGTTCAGCATTTAGCCTCGGATTTTCGACGTTGTGCTTCTTGAAATATGCCGTCGTCGCTTGCAGCACTTCGAGAACGGTCATGGGCTTTTGATTGTCATTCCGGGCGAGCTCGAGGAATCTCTCGGTGTTATCTGGTCGAGCTGCGATTAGCGGAAAAACTAAGAGATTTCTCCACTTTGGCCGACATGACAGAAATATTCTGTTACGCAACGACGGCTGATTCCCTCAAACGTTCCGCCACATCCGCGGCTTGCAGTGCGCTGATCAATTCCTCGAGGTCGCCGTCGATCACGTGATCCAGACTGTGAAGCGTGAGGCCGACGCGGTGATCGGTGATGCGATTCTGCGGGAAATTGTAGGTGCGAATTTTCTCTTCCCGTCCACCGGTGCCGATCTGGCCACGCCGTTGCGCGCTATATTTCTCGGCCTCTTCGCGTTGGTTTCGCTCCAGCAACCGTGCACGCAAGATCGATATCGCTCGTTCTTTATTTTTGATCTGACTGCGGCCGTCCTGACAGCGCACCATCATACCCGTCGGAATGTGCAGGACCTGCACGGCTGAGTCGGTCGTGTTGACGCCTTGCCCGCCCGGACCTCCGGCACGCGAAACTTCAATTCGCAAATCTTCCGGCTTCAATTCAACGTCGACGTCTTCCGCCTCAGGCAACACCGCTACCGTGGCCGTCGATGTATGAATACGGCCTTGCGCTTCCGTCGCAGGCACGCGTTGCACGCGATGAACGCCGCTTTCGTAACGCAGTTTTCGGAAGACGGATTCGCCAGAAACTCGGAAGATTACTTCTTTCAGGCCGCCAAGTTCCGACGGACTCGATTCGAGGTCTTCTGTTTTCAGGCCGACGGACTCTGCGTAGCGATGATACATGCGGTAAAGATCGGCAGCGAAAATGGCGGCTTCGCTCCCGCCTGTTCCAGCCCGAATTTCCACGATGGCATCGCGCTCTTCATTTTCATCCGATGGCAGCAAAGCGATCTGAACATCTCGTTCCAGATCGGCCACTCGTTTTTCAAGGTCCGGAATCTCATCGTCAGCCATGGCTGCGATCTCCACGTCGCGTGACGTCGCGAGCTCGCGATTGTCGTCCAGTTGCTTGCGCGCAACTTCGAGTTCGTCCCACTTCGCCAGCACTTGCTTGATGTTCGCGTGCTCGCGCATCATTTCGCTCGCACGTCGTCGATTGGAAAAAAGCGCTGGGTCGGCAATATCGTGCTCCAGTTGTTCGAAGCGTTTGCGTTTAAGTTGAATGAGGGAATTGAGATCCATGGGCGTTTGTAGTCACGGCGCTGCGTCGCCGCGGGAAAGGCGCCCCGACACAACGGGGCGGCTACAGTTCAGCTAAGCTTTTTTCTCAGGCCGCGCGGCTTTGGTGCTACCGTAACGGCGGGCAAACTTTTCAACGCGCCCGGCGGTATCAATAAACTTCTGCTCGCCGGTGAAAAATGGATGACAAGCGGCACAAATACCGATCTTAATATCGCGACGAGTGGAGCGGGTGTGATAGATCACCCCGCATGCGCACACGATATCGGTCTCGTAATATTCTGGATGGATGCCGGTTTTCATGTTCGGAACGGAGCGCGGAACTTAATCGCGCGAAGCCGCCCGCGCAAGGTATGAAATCGACCGACCCATTGCTCAACGCCTGGCGGCAAACTCTACGCCGCGCAAAAGATGGGCCTGCCATCGTCAACACCCGCGGCGACGTTCTCCGGAAATTTGCCGGTGTAGAGGAACGCGCCCGCGACTTCGAGTCCAATCTTGAGATGTTTTTGCCGAGTAGTGTCATCGCTATTCAGATCGGAAATCACGAAGACTGGCCGTCGATCTTGATCGCGTGTTTGCGCAAGCACCTGGTTGTCCTTCCTCTGGAACAATCGATAAGCGATCAGCAACGCGACGCTGCTTTAGAGCTTTGCAAAGCCAGGGCCGTAGTGTCCGCTGTCGCCAGCGGCGACCCTCCAAAGGTATTTCGGCTGGGGACAGCCGGCGCTACACCGGATTGGGGCGAAAATTCGCCGTCGCTTCTCAAGCTCACCTCGGGCACGACGGCCGTGCCGCGTGCAATTCGGTTCCGCAGTCATCAGCTGCTGGCCGATTGCAATCAGATTTGCCATACGATGGGAATCAGCGATGCGGATTTGAACTTTGGCGTGATCCCGATCTCGCATTCCTACGGGTTCAGTAATTTGCTCACGCCTCTGATTGCGCGCGGTGTACCGATGGTCGTGAGCCGTGATAGGACACCGCGTGCGATCCTCTCCGATCTCGCCCGCAGCAACGCCACAGTTTTCCCTGGAATGCCGGTTTTCTATCAGGCCTTCTGCGAAATGGAGCACGTTCCCGTGCTGTCGAAGTTGCGACTCTGCATTTCTGCAGGCGCGCCGCTTTCGCGTGCGGTCGCGAAGAAATTCCGGGAAAAGTTCAATCTGAGCATCCATTCGTTCTACGGTGCGTCGGAATGCGGCGGGATCTGTTACGAGCGCGAAACAGCAAATGAGGGGGAAGGCTTTGTCGGGCAGCCGATGAGAGGCGTCGGCGTTGAATTGCTCAACCCAAACGCGACGACCAGCCAGATTCAGGTGCGCAGCCCCGGCGCCGCCGATGGCTATTTTCCGGAACCGGATGAGGAGAAACTAGGTGATGGAATTTTCGTGCCAGATGATCTGTTGGCGCGGGACGAGTCCGGATTCAAGATCGTCGGCCGGATTTCGGATGTGATTAACGTTGCTGGGAAAAAGGTGAGCCCGGCAGAAGTAGAAGCGCATTTACTCCGCTTTGATGGCGTGCGACAGGCAGTTGTGTTCGGTCTTCCCGCAGGGTGGGGATTGCGCAACGAAGAAGTGGCCGCATGCGTGGTGGTATCGCCGCAGGTAAGCGAAAGCGATCTGCTGCGATTCTGCCGGGCTGCTTTAAGTGCCTGGCAAGTGCCAAAGCGGATTTTTGTCGTGGACGCCATTCCGATGAATGAGCGCGGAAAAATTAGCCGGCGCGAGCTGGCGCGGCGGTTTTCGACACCTGCTGCGAGTTCCCCGTTGCGAAGATCGGGTTCTTGATAGAGCCTTCAGATGGGATTTGGTTATACGACACAGGACACCATGCCGAAATCACACCCCCAACCCAAGTCAATAGAAGCTCAAATGGAATCTTCAGATAGCGAAGAGCGGGACCAAACCGACAGTCCACCTGTTCCGCAAGAGGAAGAACCTATGCCGGAAGTTGTTGAGAATGTGGAGAGTGCCCAGTCCGACGAATGGTGGAGAGCGTCGGAACCAGCCCCGGACTGGAGCCAACCTTCAACCGACGCTACGGAAACTGAGGTTGTTCCCACGAAGGAGCCGAGCACGGCTGATGTTTATTTCTGCGGCCACACGAGTCTCTTTCCGTTGAGCCGTGCGGTGCGAGCAATAGCAAATGAGAGACTCACTGGCGTACTGCGAGCATTTTGGGAACAGGAGCCGATCGAGCTTCTGGCGCGCGACGGAGAGATTGTTTTCGTCACGACGCGAGACCCGGATCTTTATTGTCCTGGGACACCGCCCATCCTTGCCGATACGGACGTGGTGGCTGTTGACAGAGCGCGAAATCAACAAAGGGAAACAGGAACTCCGTTTCTTCTAACTCTTGCCCGTCAGGAATCGATCGCTCGCCAGCCGGCATTGGAGTTAATGCATCATTATGGCCAAAAGCTTTTCTCCGAGCTTTGGACCGCGCCGCGCGTGTGGGTGATGTTTGAAAAGAATGCCGACTTGTTAAGTGACGTCGCGGACATCGAGGGAGAGCCAAATGTGAGGGATTGGGCGCTGGAAACCTTGCGTCTCGTTGAGAATCCGGAGCAACCTGCAAGTTTCGACCCGACATCGATTCCCGCTTACACGAAAGAGGGTTTCGAACGGGTACAGCGGTTGAAGCTGACTTCAGACGAGGCGCAATTCGCGTCGCAATTCAATGGTGCCCGGTCCGTGCAGCAAATTGCCAAGAATCTAAGGCTCGATTTGAAGTCTGCCCGGCAACTGCTGTTCCTGTTTCTTGCCCTCGAAATAGTGGAATGCTGGGCCGCCAGCACGGCGGCAAAGCCTGAGGAGCCAGGCTTCTTTCAGCGTCTTCGCGGCTCGGGCCGACGCGACCGGTAGATTCATCCCGAACGCCTTCGGGGACGGTCGCTCATGAAGAGAAAAATCCTGGTCGTCGATATCGGCGGTACGTACGTGAAACTGCTTATGTCGCGCCGCGTCGAGCGCGAATTCGTTTCTGGTGCGCGAATGGGGCCGGCCGAGTTCGTCGACAGATTCAAGCAGAACGTGCGCGGCTGGAACTTTGATGTCGCGTCGATTGGTTTCCCTGCGCCGGTGCGCAGCGGCCGAATCGCACGGGACCCCAAACATTTGGGCAAAGGCTGGGTCCGCTTCAATTTTGCGAGGGCGCTCGGAATACCTGTGCGTGTGGTCAACGACGCAGCGATGCAAGCGCTTGGCAGTTACTATGGCGGGCGAATGCTTTTTCTGGGACTTGGGACCGGCCTGGGCTCCGCACTGGTGTGGGAGAAGACTCTTATGCCGCTCGAGCTCGGCGATCTGCCCTATCCAGATGGCCACATCATTGAAAATTATCTCGGCATTCCAGGGCTGGAGCTCTTAGGCGAGAAAAAATGGAAACGAGAAGTTGCTTACGCAGTCACACAATTAAAAAAGTCGTTCATCGCAGATTATGTTGTCCTCGGCGGCGGTCTCGTGCATCGGCTCCGTCAATTGCCAAAAGGAACTGAACGTGGGCGAAATGAAAATGCATTCCTCGGTGGAATCCGTTTATGGGAGATCAAAAGAAATTCGCGCGACCTGAAATGGCGGATGCTGTAAGCGCGGGAACTTCTG
>DATASP010000229.1:0-8038 GCA_036269155.1 Candidatus Udaeobacter sp. | reverse complement strand
TTTCTGGAAACGGCTGCTCGAGCGAGCGATGACACGGAGCATTTTGTCATCACCCGGCGAAAGAATGCCTTCCTGATGATGAATCGTTATCCGTATGCGGTGGGTCATCTCATGGCCGTTCCTTATCGCAAGATCGCCGAGCTTTCGGCGCTTGGTGACAATGAAATCGTTGAGCTGTGGAATTTGGTTGTGCATGCGCAAGCGCTTTTGCGCTACGCGACGAAGGCGCAGGGGTTCAATATAGGTATGAATATTGGCGAATGCGCGGGCGCAGGTGTGCCCGATCATTTACATATCCACATCGTCCCGCGCTGGAACGGTGATACGAACTTTATGCCGATCATTGGTGGTACGCGCACGCTCTCGGAAGGGTTGCGCGCGCTTTATGACAAATTGATGGATGCGCAAGCGAAGATGGCTTCGCCACGTTAAATAGTTACAAGGGTTACAAGGGAACCGATGTAATGGTGTAACGAATCACTCTCTGTAATGAGCACCTGGGTCGAGCCGCCGCCGCCGCGAAGGCAGGGATTGGGCTGTTTCGCTCGAGGTTGTCTTATTCTTTTGGTGTTTGGGACCGTGCTGGCGATCGCTTGTTTTGCCGGGATATATTGGGGTCTTCAGCAGCACTCGGCAATCGTGCACGGTATTTATTGGCTGGCGAAAACGCATTCGATCGCGGAAGCGCCGGCGCCCGTGCCTGAATTCAACGCTTCGGAAAATCAAATTCAAAGTGTCCAGGAACGTTGGCAGGATTTCGAACAGAAGACGCGCGCAGGTCAGCCGGCCGAGATTGAGTTGACCGCGGACGACATTAACATCTTGATCGTTACTAACCGGGATATACGTGGCAAGGTGTTCGTATCGATCGATGGCAGCAAACTCCATCTTCAGACGAGTATTCCCTTTGGAGAACTTCTCGGCCGCCGAGGCTATTATTTTAACGATGATATCACGGTCGAATTTAAGGACGCGGAATCACTGGAGAATCCGCAGTTGAGCCGGCTCATTGTAAATGAGAAGGAAGTGCCGAGTGATCTTTTGAATTGGAAATATCGCTCAAGGCGCTTACGAGACTATGTCGCTGATTACCGGAACGACCACAACGTAGGCAGTATTGCGGTACGCGACGGCAAAGTTATTCTTCGATCACGTACTGAATAGGAAAAGACGTCCACAGATTAACACAGCTGGCAATCAGAATGCTTGGGCGATGCCCCGGGCTGGAAGTGAGAGAGCGCTTTCGCGCTAAACAGATACTTGGATGAGTGGACGGCCCAGCGGTCTGTTCCTGCATGCAGCTAATTCGGCTGCATGATTTCGCGCACAAAGACGTTAAGCTGTCCGTCTTCTTGCTTGCGCACTTCGGTAATCTCGTAGGGCCGCAACTCGTCCCGGTTTACTACCGCGCCTTGCGGCGGAGGAGCGTAGCCGCCCGGAAATTCCACAATGATTCGCGTGGATGAACCGCTACCGAAGTGCAGCACTTTGTCCGTTAGTTTCGCGCGCGGGCGCAGCACAGCCTTGTTCGCGTCGGAAAAGTTCACGACGAATTGTCCCTTCAAATAAACGCGTTCGCCTGCGAGTCCGTGGTCAGCGACATCACGCAGATCGCCTGTCCCAATAAGCCGGCCAAGCGGCATTTTCCCAGGCGGAAATGTTTTCCAACTGCCGCCGCCCGCGTTCGAAGCAAGGGCTACGTTCGCAGTATCGGCCGGGGCAGGCTGAGCGGGCAGAACGGGCACTGCCGTAGCAGTTGGAATAGCTGGAGCCTGGGCCACTGGTTGAGTCCCAACTCCGAGAGCCTTTGGCGGTGGCGCAGGTGTAACAGCAGGAAAGTTTGGAGCGTTTGGCGGCGTACGCGCGGACGCAACCGTAATGGGTGTTGGACTTGGCGCGTTTGGTTTCTGCGCGACTACTGGCTGCGCAGCAGTCGCTGCAGGTGCGGGAGACTCGAGCTTTTGTTTCTTCCCCTTCTTACCTTTTGGCAATGGCGTTGGTTTCGCCAGTTTGTTGTTCTTTGCCAACAGAGGCGACGGCGAAAATGCCTGGACGGGCCGGGCTTGTTCGATGCGCACCAATTCATTCTGCGCGGTCGATGGTGTTGCGCTCGGTGTCAGGCCGGGTATGGGGATCGGACCGCCGCCTTGTGCTGCTGCGGCCTTTTGGCGATACTCCGCGTAGCGTTGCTCAACGGCAGTACGTTCCTGCGACTTAAACAAAGGCCAGCCCCCGGCCAGGTTGAGTATAAGTGGTGGCTCGAGACGAAATGTCCCCAGACCTCGTGTGACGGTATAACTTCCGTAAAGCAAAGGGACAACCGTCACCATGATGCGGCCATCAACCAATCGTTCCGCGTGAATCACCGCAGAAATGTCGTGTGTGCGTTCCAGTTTGATTTCCAACCCGACAGTGAGCGTCTGTTTCATAAGTGGCAGGGCTTCAGGGCTCGCCGGGTAAAGATGTTCCATGAGCACCTCGCCGTTATCGATAGCATACGTCAGAGCCACCATGCCGGAGGTGAACACGTCGCCGGGGCCGAGCTGACGTGTAGCAATAATGGTGTACCTGCCTACGACGTACGGCACCAGGCCGCGCACCTGCTGATAATTTCGAATGTAATTGCGTGCCAACTCAGCATTCGCTCTGGTGAGCTCCGCGGCGCCCATCCCCACATAGCGCTCATAGAGCTCTGGCGGGTTTAGAAACTCGCCCGCCGGCGCAGCGGTCAGCTCGAATCGTTTCGTCGGCTCAATTTTGTGCAGCCTTTGTAAAATCCGGTAGCTGTCTGGGCGCTCCGGTTGATCGAAAATATAAAAACTGCCAAGCCATGCTGCCAGCGCGAAGCCGGTCAAAAGCAAAATAGCAACCGTCCACGCAAAATAATTAATGCGTCGGCGTGGACGGGTATACGGCTCGTCGTACGGATCGTATGGGGGAGTGCCATAGTCCATCAGTCCAGTGCGCGAGGATTCCCCAGTTTCAAGCTGATTGCGTCGTTTCAAACGACGAACCGCATCC
This sequence comes from Candidatus Udaeobacter sp., assembly GCA_036269155.1. Lineage (GTDB taxonomy): Bacteria > Verrucomicrobiota > Verrucomicrobiia > Chthoniobacterales > UBA10450 > Udaeobacter. The sequence goes on along the minus strand of DATASP010000229.1, from coordinate 5,017 downwards.
ACAGGTACGCGATGCGTTTGGATTAACGACCCGAAAACCGGAGCCGGTCAAACCATCGGTAAAATCCAGGGTCGCGCCTTGCAGGTGAGGGACGCTCCCGCCATCGATAAAAAATTGCATCCCATCACGCTCGACCACTGCGTCGCCGTCCTTTCTCTCGTCGAGCGCCATCTCATAGTGCAGTCCAGAACAGCCGCCTTTTGCGACCTGCACCCGCAGGCCCTTTTGCGAATTGTCCGCTCGCTGTGAAAGCAAATTCTGGAGTTGTCGAACAGCGCTGTCCGTGACGTTGATCATCTTCAAAAAATACGGCTACGGGGCTTCCAAGTCAAAAAACAGCCAGCCGCGTTTCCGCTACCGTTCGTTGGACTGGCAAATTTGTTGGGGCGCTTAGTTCCAGCCGATGCCCAGTTCAGTTTTGAACTTTGGTTATTCGAGTTTGTTTTGATATTCGGGATTCGATATTCGAATTTTATCCTGCCCGCCGACCTGGCGAGGATTGGCCATTTCGATTGTAAATTCGTGCTTGTTTCGGATTTCGATATTGGGATTTCGAATTTACTGAGATTATTGTTTTTCTTCGCAATCGGCAATCCGGAATCTACAATCTGCCATACAAAATGGGCCGGATTCGATTGTTATCTGAGACCGTGGCCAGCCAGGTGGCGGCCGGCGAAGTGGTGGAGCGCCCAGCGTCAGTGGTCAAAGAATTGATCGAAAACAGCCTCGACGCCGGCGCGCAGAAAATCGACATCGTCATTCGACGTGGAGGCATTTCACTGGTTCGCGTAATCGATGACGGCTGCGGAATGGACCGGGATGATGCGCTGCTTTCGCTGGAGCGACATGCGACCAGCAAGATCCGATCTGCTGCGGATCTTCAAGCAGTCGCTACGCTGGGATTTCGGGGCGAAGCGCTGCCGAGCATTGCCAGCGTGTCCCGATTTCGCCTGACGACACGCGAGACTGAGGCGATTGCGGGAACGGAAATCATTGTCAATGGCGGCAAGCTCGAAGTCGTGCGCGACGGAGGTGAAGCCCCTGGAACGCAGGTCGAGGTGCGCTCGCTTTTTTACAATCTGCCCGCGCGGCGAAAATTTCTTCGCTCCGAAAACACCGAAAGCCGCAATATCGAGCATCAGATTCACTTACAAGCTATCGGCCATCCTCAGATAGCTTTCTCATTGCTACGAGACGACCGCGTCTTATTTCGAGTACCTGCTGCTGCAACGCTCAGCGATCGCATTCGCGACTTATATGGTGCCGAGTTACTGGAGCGCCTTGTTGAGGTAAACGGCACTGCCTCTCGGAAAAGTCGAATCAGTGGCTTTATTGGGCAGGCAGGTCTAAGCCGCCAAACAAAGGCGCAACAACTCATCTTTGTAAACGGCCGCGCGATCGAAAGTAGCCTTATTACTGCCGCTGTGCGTGAAGGTTACCATACCGCTCTCATGAAAGGACAATATCCGGTCACGTTCGTTTTTCTGGAGTTGGATCCAGCGACTGTTGATGTAAATGTTCACCCGGCAAAACGCGAAGTGCGCTTTCGCGATCCGAGCGGAGTTCGCGAAGAGATCGTTCGTTGTATTCAAGGGACATTGCAAGGTGGTCGAGAGGAATGGCAGGAAAAATTCCGGGCGCCGCTCAGTTCGCAGATTACCCTTGCTGGAAAAGCAGCTCCTGATCTGACGCTGCGGCCTGAAGTATCTGCGCTGGAGGAATCCCATCGCGAATTACCACATCTTAGCGGGCCTGTAGCCGGGGTCGTTGACCCCGGCAGGACACCAGCTTCGGAAACTGTAGGGCAGGCGCTCCGCCTGCCAGGCTCGCGCTGTGACTCGGCAAGCGAGGCGCATGCCCTACCACAGCAGGCCGGCAGAACTGCTCAGCACCAATTCCAGATCATCGGTGTCCTGAGCAAGCTTTACGTTTTGATGGAAAATGCGGACGGGCTCGTGCTGGTCGATCAGCACGCAGCACACGAGCGTATCCTGTTCGAAGAGTTGCGGCGAAGAATGGAGGAGCAGGGGGTCCCATCGCAAAAGTTGCTTCTGCCGCAGACTTTTGATTTGCCGCCACGAGACGCAGACTGGATCGAGCGCAACCTATCGATCCTGCAAAAAATGGGAATCGGGATTGAGAGTTTCGGACCAGACACGTTCAAAATCGATAGTGTCCCCAGTTTTTTGAATGTGTCGGATCCGGCGCAATTCATGCGCAAAGTGATTGATGATCTCAAGAGCGCCGGCAACAGCGCTTCAGCGATGCGTTTGGGAGAAGAAATGATCGCCAAGAGCGTTTGCAGGCACGCTGTCAAAGCCAACGATCCGTTGCGCTATCCTGAAGTGGAAAAACTGATCCGCGATTTGCTCGGCTGCGATTTGCCTTACTGCTGCCCGCATGGGCGGCCCACCATGATCCAGATTTCGCTTGCCGAGCTGGAGAAAAAATTCGGTCGCAAGGTGTGATGCTGGCTGCGGTCGCCGCGGCGACAAGTTCAAATCCCACGCGCAAGCCGCGGATCAAGGAGCGGCGGTCTCTAGTCCGCCGCCGGAAAGCATGAGCACGATGCTTAGGTTGGGAAAGTTACTGAACGATGCAAGCGAGACGCCTGCGTGCTCTCAGAGTGGGGGACTGGCTTGGGCTGATCGGATTAGCAAATCCGTCTACTTGCCATTTGGAACGCAGGCGGTTTTAATCTGGCGCGGTGAAAAAAATCGAGGCGATCATCAAACCATTTAAAACCGAGCCGGTAAAAGAAGCATTAATGGCGGCAGGCGTAGAAGGAATGACTTTGAGTGAGGTAAAAGGATTTGGCCGTCAGAAAGGGCACAGTGAAATTTATCGCGGTACCGAGTACACGGTGGATTTCCTTCCGAAAACGAAATTCGAGATCGTGATTGCGGACGATCGCGCGCAGCGAGCAGTGGAAGCCATTCTGGGCGCGGCGAAGACGGGAAAAATCGGCGATGGCAAAATCTTTGTAACCGAGGTGGAAGAAGCGGTGCGTATCCGAACCGGTGAACGGGGAATGGAGGCACTGTGAGCGCGGCGTGCTCACGCAGTGAACTGTTACAAGAGTTACAAAGTTGCACCGTTACAAAACGCGCTTGTACTCGCAATCATGTAACGATGTAATCTCTGTAACTGTTTTAACGATTTAATCCATGTACGAATACTTACTATCAATCTTTCTCGGCGTCGTCGAAGGACTGACCGAATTTCTCCCTGTAAGCTCCACCGCGCATTTGCGCATCTGCGAAGCGTTGCTGCACATCGATCTTCACGATGGCTTCTGGAAGATGTACACGATCGTGATTCAGCTCGGTGCAATCCTGGCGCTGCCTGTTTATTTTTGGCATCGGATCTTGCAGTTTCTTCGCACTTTCCCGAAAGGCGAACGTGGTAACCGCACGATTTTAACCAATCCATTGAGTCTGACGTTAATAGCGTTTGTCGTGACCGCGGTTCCAGCGTGGCTCTTGACAAAACAGATCGGGAAAAACCTCGAGAATCTCTGGGTGATGGCCCTGGCGCTTCTCATCGGCGGAATCGTCATGTGGGTTGTTGACGTCGTTTTCACGCGGCCGCGCACCCTGCACATGGAAGAAATGACGCTCCCCCAGGCGATCTGGATTGGCGCGGCGCAGATTCTCTCGGCCGTTTTCCCAGGCACTTCCCGCTCGATGTCGACCATCGCCGCCGGGCAAGTCGCAGGTTTGTCGCGTCCGGCCGCGCTCGAATTTTCGTTTTTCTTGTCGATGCCGACGATGGTGGTAGCTACGGGGTTTGATTTTCTAAAGACAGTAATGCCGCGTCATCACGAAGCAAATATTGCACCGCTGACGATGAATGCTCATCAGTGGATCGTGCTCGTAATCGGATTTGTCGTTTCATTTTTCGTAGCACTGGTGGTGGTCGCCTGGTTTATGAATTGGGTGCGTGCACGTGGGTTTGTGCCGTTTGCTCTTTACAGGATTGTGCTCGGCATTGGGTTGTTGACGCTGCTCGCGCGTGGGATGATGTGATTGGTTACCGATGAAGACCGACGTCATCCTCCCCGATCTCCAAAGCGCGGTTATTTGCGAGGATGTCCGCTGCGAAATCAACGGCATGCAAACGCTGGTGGGCGTGCTCAGCGTGATCCCCACGCCGTCGCTGCCGATCAACTATATGCGGCTCTGTATCTGGACGCGCTGGTGCAGCGGCGCGGGCAAGTTTCGGCAAAAGTCTCGGATTGTCGGCGTAGATGAACAGCAGATTATCGGGCAAGCCGAAGTTGAGTTCGTCTTAAAGGAGATGGAAAGCCACGCAACCAACGTCCATTATTTTGGCGGGATACAGTTTCAGCAATACGGAGTGCACCACGTGGAGATTTATCTGGAAAACGAATTGCGGCTGCGGTTTCCCTTGCCGGTGATCCAAGTTGCGCGGCCAACTGCTTAGACGCGGCAACGTCTTGTCATGAGGGCCTGGCAATGGGTTGTAGTTTATCACGGCTCTTCATGCTGAAGGCATTTTCCAGCGCGCTAATCTGCAGCCTTGCTCTTGTCGGACACGTCCATGCGCAGGAGGTGATCGTTTCTCACGAAGAGAAACCAGAGGCTCCCAAACAAGGAGCGCCATCTTCTGAACAGATGCCATCCGAATCGGCAACGCCGGCACTAACCAAATCTAAATCGCGCGAGAAGAAATCCGGTTCTACAACGCTGACGGCCGAGCAGATGCGAATGGCGGGAGCGCTCGCTGCCGAGCGATTGGAAAACACAGGTTCTCCACAACCGGCTAGAACAGACGGGTCTGATTCGGAGCCCAGTGCCGCGGAATTGCCGACTGTTTCTGCAACCCCCAAGCCGTTCAAAAAAGAACCTAACACGGGACAAACGAGTGTGCCACGTCGGTCAAATCCACGAACTACAAAACCAGAGCCATTAGGCGCGATTCGGCCGACGATGATTGAATCCGGGAGACAGGAGCCAAGTGCTACTCCTTCAGCAAAAGTGCAAACTCCCGCGCC
>DATASP010000228.1:0-9273 GCA_036269155.1 Candidatus Udaeobacter sp. | reverse complement strand
CGGAACACCGGACGCCGCTTTCTTTTGTAGCCGCAGGGAAGGAACAGCGGCTTTCAAATCGCTGAACCGCCAGTTGGGATTCGATGAATCAAAGTGTTGATTGCGTTTGCGAATGCAGGCCTGCGCGCGAAATTATTCTGATGTCATTCATCGTGACTCTTGACAATTTGGCTCTGAAGAAATCGGAGTTGGTCGCGCGATTTGAGCATCTGATCGCGCCAAAAGCCGACGAGGAGTTCGAAGCGATGGCGCAAACTTCCCATTCGCTAACGCTGCAAAACTTCGGACGCACGATGCGTCTGTTTGCTCCGCTTTATCTTTCCAACGAATGCATCAATAACTGCCACTATTGCGGGTTCTCGCGTGATAATCCCATTCTCCGTGTCACACTCGAGGTGGCTGAAGTCGTCGTCGAAGCCCAGCATCTCGCTCGTCAGGGATTTCGCCAAATTCTTCTCGTTGCGGGCGAGCATCCGAAATTTGTGAGCTCGGATTATCTCGCTGAATGCGTGCGCGCGCTCGCGCCGGATTTTTCATCGATTTCGATCGAGGTCGGTCCGATGAAAACGGAGGATTACATACCGATTATCGAGGCCGGCGCGGAGGGTCTCATTGTATATCAGGAAACATACAATCGCGGCGTCTACGCCGAAATGCATACTGCCGGTCCGAAACGCGATTTCAACTTTCGGCTCGATTGCGTCGAGCGCGGGTATGCTGCCGGGTTTCGCCGGCTCGGCATCGGCGCGTTGATTGGTTTATCGCGTTGGCGGGACGAAGCCATTGCGCTCGCAGCGCATTTGGAACATCTATTTAAATATTGCTGGCAGGCGCAAATCACAGTGAGCCTGCCGCGGTTGCGCCCGGCGGCTGGCGGTTTCCGTCCGCTTTTCTCGATGACGGATCGCGAGTTGGCTCAGCTGGTCTGCGCCTTACGGATTACTTTTCCGCAGCTTGGCATCGTGCTCAGCACCCGTGAGCGTGCGACCCTTCGGGATTCGCTGGCCTTGATCGGCGTTACAATGATGAGTGCTGGTAGCCACACTGAGCCTGGCGGTTATACCCAGCAAGGCCGCGAACATCTTCATCGCACCATCCGCGGGCGCATCGTTGCACCCGAATATCAGGACGGCGAAGATGAACTCGCCACCGGGCAATTCGAGATCAGTGACGAACGTTCCCCGGCGGAAATCGCCGCTGTCCTTCGCCGCCGTGGTATTGAGCCGGTCTGGAAAGATTGGGACCAGGCGCTCTGCGGTTCATGAGAAGAAACTTCGAACGCACAGGGCCGAACGAACCGGCGAAGAACTGGCGGGAATCGTGATTCGCTAACGATGCTGAAACGTGAATCGATATAACGTGGCGAAGCCATGATGATTTCACTTAATGGCGAATCAGTCGATCCGCGCGACGCCAAAACGATCGCAGAGCTAATCGATCGTTTTCAATTGCCGCCGCAATCGATTTTGGTGGAGCACAATGGTGTCGTGGTCCATCGGCACGATTGGCCGGAGCGACCACTGGCCGAAGGCGACCGGATCGAATTTGTTCGAGTCGTAGCTGGCGGCTAATGCTGTTCAGCTTTGCGCTGCGCTCTTTACCACGACTCGCATTCCGTCGGTTTCTATGACGGTCACGGATGTTTGGGGGGAGATGAATTCGCCTTCGGTGACAACATCGATGATTCGATCGGCGAAACGCGCCTTTCCGCTGGGTCGCAAGACTGTCACCGCAGTGCCGTGGTCTCCCGGTGTCAGCGCGAGCGCGGTCGCGAATTGTCGTGGTACGCCAGCCAGCGATGGCCCCGGAGGATTTGAGTCCATCAAGGCGAATCGTCGATAAATGCTCGTGCGCGGCAAATACCGCGCGAGGAGAGCGATAAGAATGAATGATCCCACAATTGCGATGAACATGTTGAGCAACGGCACCGCGAGCATTTTGCCAGTCGGAAAAAAGTTCTGTCCCGGATATCGATCAATCATTGTCCAGAGCAATGACGCGAGCATTAGAAACACGCCGACGACACCGAAAACGATCGTGCTATGCGCGAAGAAAAGTATCTCGATCACGACGAGAACCATTCCGAGAAGGAATAGCGCGACCACTTCCCAGCCGGCGAGCCCGGCTAGATAATGCCCCAGGAAAAAGAGCGCGAAACAGATTGCAGAGATTACTCCCGGCCATGTCGCGCCAGGAATTTTGAACTCGAGATACGCTCCAAGAATTCCGCCAAGCAGTAGCAACGGTGCAAGCGTAGTAATCCAAAACGCGATTTGTTCGAAGCCGGTTGGCTCGATCGTGACGATGTTGCCTTTGAGGCCGGCTTTTTTCGTGAGATCGGCAATCGAATCAACAATCCCTTCCGCGAGCAGGGGTTTGCCATTGATCTTTTCAGTTGCTTCCTGCGCATTAAAAGTCAGGACCGCGCCCTTGGGGTGAATGACGCGGTCGCCGATTTTTACTTCCTTATCTTTGTTCATGAAGGCTTCGGCGATATTGGGGTTGTGACCGTTCTTGATCGCCGAGCCACGGATAAGCGCCGACCAATACGAAATCGTCTTCTCCCTGGCGGTTGCCGGGAGATCTTCACCGGTAGGAAGAATCGGCGCCGCGGCGCCAATGGCGCTCACCGGCGCCATAAAAACGTGTTGCGTGGCGATGGCGATAATCGCTCCAGCCGATCCAGCGTTTGTATTGATGAAGGTGTAAGTCGGGATCTTAGTTTGATTGAGCGCATTCACGATATCAGCCGCCGTATCCAGCCGTCCGCCGTACGTGTTCATGTCAAAAACGATGGCCGAGGCTTCGCTGGTCTCGGCTGTTTTGACCGCGCGCCGCAAAAATGCCAACAGCGCGGGCGCAACTTCGCCGCGCAGTGGCACTACGGCCACATCGCCTTTACGAATCGCGTCGCGCCCTAAAGCAGGCGCGACGCCTGCCAAAGAGCAAATCAAAAACGAGATTAGCAATTTGATTCTCACAGCTTGGACAACAGACCGCACTGCGTAAGTTTGCCATCGCTTCAAAAATCAAACGAGGTAAAAATAATTAGGCGCGCATGGGAACGATCCCTTCGGAAACGATCGAGCAAATCGCGGCCGCGAACGATATCGTCGAAATAATTGGTTCGTATTTTCCGCTGAAACGCGCGGGAGCAAATTTCAAGGCGCTCTGCCCCTTTCATCAGGAAAAGACTCCGTCGTTCATGGTGAGTCCGAGCCGGCAAACGTTTCATTGTTTCGGCTGCGGCGCAGGCGGGAGCGTCTTCCGGTTTGTGGTGGATTACGAGCATGTCGATTTTCCCACGGCCGTCCGCAAACTCGCGGCGCGAGCTGGCATTACGGTGGTCGAGAAGTCGGGCGGGCGTGGCGCGGGCGATGAAGAGCGGCAACGCGAATTGCGCCAGCGTTTGCTCAAGGTGCATGCTGACGCTGCGCAATGGTTCCACGAAAATCTTATCAAAAGAGAAGTGGGCAAAGCGGCGCGAGAATATCTGCGGTCCCGGGGGATTACGGTGGAGATCGCGAAACGCTGGCAACTCGGCTACGCGCCTGATGAGTGGGATGCATTCGGTAGTTGGGCGCGCTCTCGCGACTATGATGTGCGCGACCTCATCGCGAGCGGACTCGTCAAGGTGAAGGACGATAGCGACCCGACTGGGTCTCAGCGGTCGGTAAGTGCGCAGGGGACGGCGCATGCAACTGCATCATACGATCGTTTTCGTGGACGAATCATGTTCCCGATTTGCAACGACGTCGGTGAAGTAATCGCTTTCAGTGGACGCCTTCTGCAAAACGAGGAGGGCGCCGCGAAATATTTGAACTCGCCTGAAACGGCGCTTTTTCGAAAGGGCAGCGTACTTTTTGGTCTGGACAAAAGTAAGCGTGCCCTGATCGAGGCCGACTGTGCAGTTGTGTGCGAAGGCCAGCTCGATTTGATCAGCCTGTTTGAATCTGGAATCACGAATGTCGTCGCGCCCCAGGGCACGGCGTTTACAGAGGGCCAGGCACGCATCTTAAAACGCTTCGTCAATGAAGTTGTGCTCTGCTTTGACGCCGACACAGCAGGCCAGAAAGCCGCCGAACGTTCGCTCGATGCCCTGCTTCAGAATGATCTGATTGTGCGCATGGCCGAAATGCCGGCGGGCGAAGATCCGGACTCCCTCGTCCGGCGTGAAGGCAAAACTGCCTTTGAGAAGCGCATCGCAGACGCCCGCGATTTTTTTGATTATTGGATCGAGCGTGAGACAGCCAATGTCGATCTTAATTCTTTAAGCGCGAAGATGGAGGTAGCGCGAACATTGGCTGAGACAGTATCTCATGTGCATGACCTGGTGATGCGCGGAGAAGTCATCAGCAAAATGAGTGCGCGGCTTGCCGTTTCGGCTTCGGCATTTGCAGCGTTGGTGCCGAAACAAGTACGGAAGGGGCCAAGTGAAGTGACCTCAGACCGGCGCCAACAACTGGTGCCACCAAATGATATCGCACTTCTTTGCATACTCGCATTGCGCAGCGAGGAAGCTCATGAATTTCTTCGAGCTCAGAGCTGGCGCGAAGTGCTATCGCAATTACCGAGCACCTACTTTCTAGAGCGAATTCTCGAAAGCGAAGTGCGACCAAACGATTCCGCTTCCCTGAGCGCGTTCTTGGCTAGCCTTGAACCGGAGGAAGAGGACATCATTTCGGGTTGGCTTCATCTCAAGACGCCTCCAAACTCGGTGGCTGTTCCGTGGCTGCGGCTTCGGCAGGCGGCGTTGCGGCGTCAGCTCGACATCGCAAAGGATCGAATAAGGCTACCGGAGCTCAGCACCGGGGACGTAATAAATTTGCAAAAACAAATTCTTGACCTGCAGGAACAGCTCCACGAGCTTTCGCAGCCCGCCGGCCCGGCCGACAATTAGTTGTCGATCCAGAGCCGCGCGGAAGGTCGAACGTCTTAGTCAAATCTAACCGTATAATCTTGGCCAGGCATTCGAAACGAAGGGGAGGCAGCCGACAGTCGTCGGCACAACGGCTTAACCGCAGCAAGCCTAAGCGCCGTGTAGCAAAAAGACATATTGCTGTGCGAGCGAATCTGAAGAGACAGCGACGAATTACTGCCCTGAAAATGGCGCGGGTCACGCGGGCACCAAAGCGATCTGATAATGGACGGCTGCCTGAGCCGGAAGGGATCGCGCCGGCGTCTGTCTGGTATTCGGCTCTTGAAGTCCAGAATCGCATTCGCGAACTGATCAAGCTGGCAAAAGAACAAGGCTACCTCACGTTTGACGATCTAAACGAGGCGCTGCCCGAAGGGGTTACCGATGCCGATGAACTGGATCTGATCCTGACGCGGCTGCGCCGCCTGGAGATCGACATTATCGAAGCGTCCGAAGTGGATCGCTATAAGGATGGCAAGAAAGATGCAGACGAGGATGACGAGGAAGATGAGAGACCGGAGACAAAGGTTGATATCCTCGACGATCCGGTGCGGATGTATCTCAAGCAGATGGGTCAGGTTCCACTTCTAACCCGGGAACAAGAAGTTGAAATATCCAAACGAATTGAAGACGCCGAAGCGATGGTGCAGAAGCACATCAGTCGCTTTGGCTTTGTCGCGCGCGCCCATTTGGATCTGGCCCGCAAGCTACTTGAGGGCCGCGAACGGTTCGACCGGGTAATTCTCGATAAGAAAATCGAGAGCCGCGAAAGATACATGAAGAAGCTCCCTCGCCTGTGCAAACAGGTGGAACAACTAAGCACGTCGGTCACCCAGCAATTTTGCGAGCTTGCGCGTAACTCCTCAAAGAAGCGGTCGCATAAGGTGAGGGGCTTCCAAAGAAAAATGGCTTCGCTGCAGAGGATTTATCCAAATTTTTACCTCAAGCAGAGAGTCACGGAGGAATTTGTGCACCTGGCGGACGACGCGCACCACACGTCGCTTTACCTGCGAACTGAGATTGCGAAAAATCCTCGCAGCCCAAAAAGGCGGCTGCAACTCCAGAACAAAATCCGTGAGTTAGAGAAAAGCCTGTGGCTTTCGCTTTCTGACTATGCCGAAGAGTATCGGACGCTGAAAGGTTGGCTGCGCCAGGCGTTCAAGGCCAAGACCGAAATGGTGGAGGCCAATCTTCGTCTCGTTATTTCCATTGCAAAAAAATATACCAATCGAGGCCTTTCTTTTCTCGACCTCATCCAGGAAGGCAATATGGGATTAATGAAGGCGGTTGAGAAATTCGAATACCGGCGAGGATATAAGTTTTCCACTTACGCGACGTGGTGGATTCGCCAGGCCATCACGCGCTCCATCGCCGACCAGGCGCGCACGATTCGAATTCCCGTGCATATGATTGAGACGATCAACAAGCTCATGCGCGTGCAAAAACAGCTGGTGCAGGAATACGGGCGAGAACCTTCGCCCGAAGAAGTGGCCGAAGAAGTGCTCCTGCCAGTGGACCGGGTTCGGGCGGTCCTAAAGATGGCGCAGCAACCAATTTCGCTCCAGTCACCAGTGGGCGAGAGCGAAGAAACTAATTTCGGCGACTTTATCGAGGACAGGGGGGCCGAAAACCCGAGTGACATGACTGCCATTGTTTTGCTGAAGGAAAAAATCAAGGACGTGCTGGAGACGCTCACCGATCGGGAGCGGCAAGTGCTCGAGCAACGATTTGGGTTGATCGATGGCTACAGCCGAACGCTGGAGGAAGTAGGTCGGCAGTTCCAAGTTACCCGCGAGCGGATTCGTCAGATTGAAGCAAAGGCCTTGCGCAAAATGCGGCATCCGACTCGTATCCGGCAACTCGAGGGTTTCCTTGAAGCCCCCGGAATCTAAAGTATCATTTTCGGCACCCATTCCAGCGCAACTTCCGGCGGTGCAGTTAGTTCAATTGACTGGAGACTATGGAACCTGAAGATGACAAACAGTTGTGGGATGTTCTCGGCCGTGTTCCCGGGCCCATCCTTTCGCCATTCTTCGCCCGGAACGTGGTAAGAAAGATCCGCCAGGGAGCGACTCGTTTCGAGCGGGCGCGAAACTGGTTTAGCCTGCGAAGACTTGTTGCAGCATCCGCTGTGGCAATCGTCGTGGTCGGCATGGCTATCGCCACGCATCGTCCAATCTCACAGACAACGTCCGCAAGCGATTTAGACGTTGTAGCTAAAGTCGATCCACAGGATTATGACGTCGTGGCTGATCTGGATGAATTGATCGCCTGGGATGAAAATACCGTGTGGGAAGATAAGCCGACTTTGTGAAGTAGTCGTCGCATCGTCGGTTCTGGTCTTATCCTGCGCTATCGCGCAGGGGCAGCCGCAACAGCAATCGCACCGACCGATGAGCCGGCCAATGGGCGGCGCTCCGCACGGACCACCGGCAGGCCAGAGTATGGGACCTCCGCGCGGACCGGCAGGTCAAAGCATGGGACCTTCACGCGGACCGGCGGATCAGAGCATACGTGACCGCTGGATGGCAATGCCACCGGAAGCGCGGCAGAACTTCCGGCGCAACGCCGAGCGTTGGATGCGGATGAGCCCGGAAGAGCGCAACGTCATGCGTCAGCGCGAAAATTTGCGCCGGGAGACGATCAAGCGGGAAACCGATGCGGCGCTTCGTCAATCTGGTCTTAGTCTGACCCCGCAGGAGCGCTCTCAATTTGAATCCCGCTACGTTCAGGAACGCAGGAAAGTCGAACAATCGCTCCGGCAGCAGATCGAAGCGGAACGGCAAAAGGAACTACCGGCGCTGATTCAGCAGCTGAAGAAAGAGTTCCAAATCGATCAGCCGACCAAAAGCCCCGCTACGAAGCTCGGGGGATCGCCTAATTCAAAAAAGTAGAAACGGCATTTTCTGCTTCTCATTCTTCGCGCAACAGTCGTTCCTAAAAAGGCGCCGGCTCGAAATTGCTTTCGAGCCAGCTCAGTCAGGCCTTTTTGGATTCTACGCTGACTTAGTACCGATGATAATGGTGGTAGCGGTGGTGACGGTAGTAACGGTGCCGGCCGTACCAGTAGTAAGGCCGGTAGTAGCCATAGTACGGACGGTAATAGCGATACGGATAATAGTAGCCGTAATAGCCCGGTCCGAACCCAATCGAGAAGTAGACTTGAGCATCGGAACGTGGCACCGCAGCAAAGCTCAAGCCTGCCGCCGCCAGTCCAATTAACAGAAGTTTCTTCATCATTTTACCTCCAAGTAACTAAACAGAAGTCGGAGGAGAAAGTTTTCCGTTTTATTTGGATAGAAGCACCTCTGGATATCCCGTGATGCAAACACTTTGCCCAATGCGCTGATATGAAACGCGTCGTAGTCGTAGCGCATTCGCGGCTTTTGTTGCTCCCCGGCCCGCGAAGGCGATCACCGGTCCTCCGGTCAATATTGGACCCAGGTAAAGTTGTACTTTGTCAATGAGACGTGCATCGAGCGCTTGGCTCAGCACTCCACCCCCGCCTTCGATGAGCACACTTGTCATGCCTCGTTTGCCTAGATTCTTTAGAACGCCAGCCAAAGACTGCCCTTTGTAAATCAGCGTTCGCGCAGCCAGGCGGTCGGAGAACAAACGGGCTCGCCGTGGAAGTTTGCCCGAACGGGTCAGCACAACCCGCCACGGTTGTCGCGCCGAACGCGTGCCCCGTATGGTTAAGCGTGGATTGTCCGCGCGCACTGTTTCCGCTCCCACGAGCACTGCGTCCACGTGCGCGCGAAGCTTACGGGCGTGAGTTCGGGCGGAACGTCCGGTGATCCAGCGAGGCTCAACGGCAGGCCGCGTCAACCGCCCATCAAGCGACATCCCGCACTTTGCGATGACGAATGGGCGCGCAGTGACGATCCACTTGTTGAAAGCCTCGTTAATTTGCGCGCATTCATCGGCCAAAATGCCCTCTCGCACGTTCACACCTGCATTTCGTAATCGCACGATGCCCTTGCCAGAGTGACGCGGATTTACATCAATCGCACCGACAATGACATTTCTAACACCGGCGCTGAGTATCGCATCTGTGCACAGAGAAGTGCGACCAACCGTCGAACACGGCTCCAGGGTGACATACAACGTGCCCCGCGTGGGCACCGGTGCACCGAAATTGCGGAGGCACTCTACCTCAGCGTGCTCGCGCCCCGCTTCCCGATGGCGCCCTTTGGCTACTATGCGATCGTCGATTACCAGAACCGCCCCAACAGCCGGATTCGGGCTTGTCTGTCCAAGTGCCTTTCTTGCCTCATTCAACGCAGCGCGCATGAACTGTTCGTTTCGCTCTATCGTCATTGTTTCGACAGATGAATAATGGTTTTCGCCTATCG